>JAJQDJ010000066.1 GCA_021202205.1 Erysipelotrichaceae bacterium | reverse complement strand
AAAAATTAAATTTTTTTCATCTTAATTCCACTTTCTGCTTGCAATTCGGGATAATTTATTTTTTAGAAATTCAAGTACATTAGCAATTTTCTCTACAGGTTCTGGATTATCACTATTTAACCAATCATAGAGGATAGAAAAAGTACCTTGAAAGACAAATTGACGAATATATTTTACATCTGTTTCTGAATAGTTACTTTCATCTATCATATTTTGGAAAATAATATTGATACTAGGGATAGCAAATAGATGATCAGAAAACTCTTGCATAGCAACTGAACGAACGAGAATGCAGAATAATTCACGTTGATCATATAGATGCTGTAAGATGAGTTGTAAGGCATCAGCATTTTTGGTAATAATGTGTTTTAAATCTTCATCTAATTGTTTGAGAAAGTCCGTTTCAATTTCATTGAGTAGTTCTTCTTGACTGCCATAGTATTTGTAAAACGTTGTACGATTGATTTGTGATACCTGGCAAAGTTCGTAAATTGTTATTTGATTCAGAGACTTTTCTTTTAGAAGTTTGAGTAATCCATTTTTAAGCATGGTTTTGCTGATTCGTATTCTTTGGTTTTCCATTTTTATTTACCTCGACAAATTTTAAACATTTGTTGGCTTTAAATCAATTAAGCTATTTAATGTTGCCAACAAAACATTTTAATATCAACAGTCTGTTGACTTTAATATTTTATGTAAATTATAATGAAATCACAGAGATTTGTCAACTTATTACTCTGTAGGAGGTTAATCATATGAAATTTTGGCAACGAAATTGGTATTATATTGGTGGCATTCTTTTTGTCATTCTAGCTTTTGTAATGGGATTATGGGGTTGTGACCATTTGAGTAAAATTCGTATTATTTTGATATTTAGTTGGATGGGCATGCTCATGCATCAGTTTGAAGAATATGCTTTTCCAGGAGGTTTTCCACTTATTTCTAATATGGCAGGATTATGAGAGACCGAACATCCAGAACGCTATCCACTAAATGCAAGGCAAAGCTTTTTGAGTAATGTTATATTTTGTTATTTGAGTTATATTATTCCAATTTGTTTTCCAAATTTGATTTGGATGGGCGCTTGTCAAGTCTTGGCTGGTGTATGTCAACTTCCTGGACATGGTATTGCTATGAATATTCGTTTAAAAAGTAAATATAACCCTGGACTTGCATCTACAGCATTTCTACAAACACCAGTAGCTATTTATTATATATGGTATGTAATTACATATATACCAGAAAAAGCTGGACAGCTTTGGTGGGGCATTCCTGGTTCTATTTTGATGTTGCTTCTTACTTTTATAGTTCCTATATTAATAATGAAAGATAAAAATTCACCTTATCCTTTTGAAGATAGAGAATTGTATGGATACAACAAAGAACATGTTGCAGCACTTTGGGAAGAACGTAAAGCAGCAAAAGCTGCAAAGGAGGGTAATTGAAAATGGTTAAAAAATTAGATAAATGGTGTGATATTATTTGGATTATTTTTATTTGTGTGACAGGTGTTGTTACTGGTGTATTATCAGCTATATATTGGGATAAGATGCCTTTAGGTGCACAAGGTGCAGTGTTTGTAGCAATGATTATGCCTTTTCATGTGTTAGAAGAATGGAAGTTCCCTGGCGGTCTTCATATTTTCTATAATGTATTGTTGGGACCAAAAGATGTAAAAAAGCAGCAAATTGATAGGTTCCCTATGAGTCGATTGACAGATATGATTACTAATGTGGGTTTACAATGGATTCCACTGTGTTATTTGGTACTTAGTATCTTTACAGGTCTTTCTAACGCTACTGCTTTATGTATGATGCTATTATGTTTTATTGAAGTATTAGCACATACTGGTGGTGGTATTCTTACTTACCAATGGCTAAGAAAAGATGGAAAGAAAACCATCTATCATCCAGGTTTTGCTACTTCCTGGATGATGTTCTTGCCAGCTGGCGTTTATATTTTATCGCATTTACAAAATATTACTGGTGGTGACTGGTTATGGGCGATTATTCTATTTATCATAATGATGATGATTTGTATTGTTTTAACAGAGACACCACTCAAAAAATGGGTATACAAGCAAGAAAAAGGTGTATTTGCATTCGCTGATGCTAAATATTATGAGAAATATCCTTCTTTTTGGAAGAAGTAGTTTAAGATTGGTGATATATTAAGGAAGAGATTATGGCAGAAAGAACTATTATTTATTATTACACAGGTTCAGGAAATACGCTTTCTGTCTCTAAAAAAATTGCAGAAGGTTTAGGAAATACTGATATTAAATCTATCTATACTTTAAAAAATAATGCTATTGTTCCAGATAAATATGATCGTGTTGGCATTGCAACAGCAACTTGGTTTATTCGTCCACCTAGAATCGTCAAAGAAATCTGTGAGAAGCTACAGCTTAATCCTACGCAAAAAGTTTTCATTGTTGCTACCTGCGGTGGCTATGATGGATTTGTTTTGATTGACTTAAAAGCTATATTACAACCCAAGGTCAATGCACCAATTCAGACATTTATGCTTCCTATGCCTCCAAATCATATTGTTGGTTTTTCTCCAATGCCTAATGGAATTGTAAAAATATATTTGAATCATGAAAAGAAGGCTACTAAGAAAATAGTAAAAACAATACAAACGGGAAAACGAACAAAAGATCGTAAAGGACCTGGACGAAAAGCATGGAACTGGTGTTCTAGAACATTTAATCTGCATTTAGGTGTGGATCGTGATTCTACTGAAGGAGGCTTTTATACTACTGATACATGCACACGTTGTGGAATATGTGAAAAAATTTGTCAAGCTGGTAACATTCACCTTAGTGAAAAAGGTGTCGAATGGGTCATGATTGTCAGCAATGTATGGCTTGCATCATGTGGTGCCCACAAAAAGCCATTTGGCATCCAAATGTACCAGAGAATAGACGTCGTTATCATCATCCAGATATTACATTATCTGATATGATTTGTTCGAGTGAAGATACAGATAAACAAAATAATTAATTTAAAGGAGTATTTATGAGCTGGAAATTAGATGATATACCAGATCTTACAGGTGAGGTTATAATTGTTACAGGAGCAAATAGTGGTCTAGGATTTGAAACAACAAAGGAGCTTTCACGTAAAGGTGCAAAGGTTGTAATGGCTTGTCGAAATCCTCAAAAAGCAGATACGGCTATGCAAAAAATTAAAAATGATATTCCTGATGCGAATTTAGATATCATATTTCTGGATCTGGCAAATCAAAAAAAGCGTTGCTGATTTTGCCAATTAATTTATGCACAAATACAATCGACTCGATGTTCTCATTAACAACGCTGGAATTATGGCAACTCCATATTCTGAAACTGTTGATGGATTTGAAAATCATTTTGCAACAAATTATCTTGGGCATTTCGCACTAACAGGAAGGCTATTTGATATATTAGAAGCTACTCCTAATGCAAGAGTTGTTAGTGTTAGTAGTTTAGCTTACTTTTTTGGAAATAAAATAGATTTTGATAATTTGTATTATGAACACGGTAAAGGATATGGCAGATGGCGAGCATATGGACGTTCTAAAATGGAAATGCTTTTATTCGCATATGAAATGCAGCGACGTCTTATACGCAAAGGTCAATCTACAATTTCACTTGCTGCACATCCTGGTTTGGCCCAAACAAATATTATCCCTGCATAAGCAAATAACGCTGTTTCTAAAAAACTGTTAACATTGCTTTCTTATACTTTAAAACCAACCATTTATGGTGCCATGCCTCTCATTCGTGCAGCTACAAATAAAGATGTTAAGGGTGGCGAATATTTTGGACCATCAAAAAATGGAATGCCTGATATAGTCAAATCAAATAAGGCTTCTCATAATTTGGAATCTGCAAAAGAACTATGGGAAATTTCAGAAAAATTAACGGGACTTCACTATTTAGATTAGCTAGAAAAAGATTGTACATATCTAAGTACAATCTTTTTAATGCTCTTAACATACTATTTTTCTGTTTCCACTAATATACAAGCTTGAATAGCTGTAACACCAACATTTTTCATATGCTCTAATAACTCATCATTATACGTACCTGGCTGCATCCATGCATATTGGATACCTATATCAGTCATTTGTTTGACATATTCAAATGCATACTTCTTATTGACAACAAATACGACGACATCAATAGGAGCATTGATATCTTCTAATGATTTATATAGAGGAATATTATCGACTTCATTATAGATTGGTGATACACCATAAGTATCATATCCTTTTTCAATTAATCGTTTAAATATCTTATAACCATATTTGTCTGTATTTTGTGTTACACCTAAAACTGCGAAATGTTTATATTTTTGTAATATCTCCTTTGGTTCCATTGTCTTCACCTCAAAGGGATTATATCACATCTCATTGATAACTTTAAGTTTTTGTGCTAATATGTATGAAATTAAAAGGGAGTGGTGTAAATGTATGATGTGATTGTTGTAGGAGGAGGACATGCTGGCATAGAGGCATGTTTGGCTGCCAGTCGTATTGGTGTTAAAACATTATTGGTAACGTCACATTTTGATAATGTTGGATGTATGCCTTGTAATACATCCATTGGCGGACCTGCTAAAGGAATCATCGTAAGAGAAATAGATGCTTTGGGTGGTCAAATGGGTAAAACAACAGATGCAACCTATCTTCAAATGAAGATGCTTAATACAGCCAAAGGACCAGGTGTTCAATCATTAAGAGCACAAGCTGATAAGCAAGCTTATCCACGCTACATGCGTGAAACAATTAAAAAGCAAGAAAATCTAGACATTAAAGAAGCTATGGTTGAAGATTTGATTGTAGAAAATAATAAGGTTAAAGGTGTAGTATTAAGTGATGGGACCAGAATTGAAAGTCAAACAATTATTTTAACAACGGGTACTTATCTTAAAGCTGAAGTCTTAGTTGGTGATCAAAAGACATCAAGTGGTCCTAATGATGAAAAACCCTCATTATTTTTATCAGATAAACTTAATGATTATGGTTTTCGTATCCAAAGACTCAAAACAGGTACACCACAAAGAGTAGAAATCAATAGTGTTGATTATTCTAAAACAACATTGCAGCCTGGTAGCAGTGAACCACTTGCTTTTAGTTATGAAACAACGCATTACATTCCAGTAGAAGAACAACTACCATGTTATTTAACTTATACCAATGAAGAAACTCATAAAATCATTCGTGAAAATCTTCATCGCTCATCTATGTATTCTGGTATTGTTAAGGGGATTGGTCCAAGATATTGTCCATCGATTGAAGATAAAGTAGTTAAATTTGCGGATAAAGATCGTCATCAAATATTCCTAGAACCAGAATCCAAGGAAATGAATACCATCTATGTACAAGGATTTTCTACATCTATGCCTCATGATGTTCAAGAAAAAATGGTTCGTACAATACCTGGCTTAGAAAATTGTATTATTTTAAAATATGCTTATGCTATAGAGTATGATGCTATTGATCCATTACAATTATGGCCATCACTTGAAACAAAGGTATTAGAGAATTTATTTACGGCAGGTCAAATTAATGGTACCAGTGGTTATGAAGAAGCAGCTGGTCAAGGATTGATTGCTGGTATTAATGCTGTAAAGAAGATTCAACATAAGGAACCATTAATATTAAGAAGAGATGAAGCATATATTGGTGTACTCATAGATGATTTGGTCACTAAGGGAACAAAAGAACCTTATCGTATGTTAACATCTAGAGCGGAATATCGCTTATTATTAAGACATGATAATGCTGATGAAAGACTAAGAAAATACGGATATGAAGCAGGATTAGTCAGTGAAGAGGTTTATCAGGCTTATCTTGATAAAATGAAACGTATTCAAGGTGAAATAGATCGCTTAGATACAATACGTTTTACACCTAAACATGAAATTAATGATTTATTAGAAAAAATAGGTTCTTCAAGACTCAATGAAGGTGTAAGTGCCAAATCCATTTTACAAAGGCCAGAACTTGATTATCAAAAAATCAAACCATATATTGGTGAAGCCAACCTAACAAGTGAAGAAGAAAAACGTGTCACGATTCTTATAAAATATAAAGGGTATATTGATAAAACACTAAGACAAGTTGCTAAAGTCAAGAAAATGGAAGAAAAACAAATACCATTAGATATCAATTATGATGATGTTCCTAACCTAGCTATTGAAGCTAGACAAAAACTTATTGAAATCAGACCAATCACAATTGCCCAAGCCTCACGTATATCTGGTATCAATCCAGCTGATATTTCTGTATTACTCATCTATTTAAAACAACACTACGGAGAATAATATGAATCAAAAACAATTTATCAATGAACTCAAAAAAGAAAACATCACTCTAACGGATAAACAACTCCAACAATTTGAACTTTATTATAAAACTCTAATAGAGTGGAATCAAAAAATGAATCTTACAGCTATCACTAAAAAAGAAGATGTTTATCTTAAACACTTCTTTGATTCTCTAACAATATCTTTTTATCATCATATAGATAATCAAACACTATGTGATGTTGGTGCAGGTGCTGGTTTTCCTTCAATTCCATTAAAGATTGTTTATCCTAATCTAAAAATAACAATAATTGATTCACTTAATAAGCGTATTACTTTCTTAGAACATCTTGTAGATGTTCTAAATCTAGAGGATGTTACGCTCGTTCATGGTAGAGCTGAAGAATATGGGAAGACGCATCGTGAATGTTTTGATATTGTAATAGCAAGAGCTGTCGCAAGATTGGATATTTTAGATGAATTATGTTTACCATTAGTTAAAGTTGGTGGTGAATTTGTAGCTTTAAAAGGGCTTAATGGAGAAGAAGAATTATTAAAAGCTGAAATAGGCATAGAAAAACTTGGTGGTCAAATTGTTTTGGAAGAAGAATTTACATTAAGTAATGATAATGATCATCGTTATAATCTTTACATAAAAAAGGTTAGTAAAACTCCTCATCAATATCCAAGAAGTTTTGGCCAAATAAAAAAGAAACCATTATAAAATAATAAAAATAAATATTGATATTTGTATTATTTTATGTATAATTAAGATGAAATAATAAGAAACAATAAAAAGGAGGACGCCATGTTTGCGAAAGAAAGACAAGAAGATATTGTTAGTAAGGTTAATCTTCATGGTAGTGTCAAAGTGAAGGAGCTAGCTTTAGAATACAATGTTACAGAAGATTGTATTCGAAAAGATTTGTCTTTATTAGAAAAACAAGGATTACTTAAAAAAGAATATGGTGGTGCCATCAGTGTTAGAAATAATCCTCATTTGTATAGCAGTACAGATCGAAAAGAAACACCAAATAATGAGAGAATAGTCATTGCTCAAAAGGTTTTAGCATTAATCAACGATAATGAAACTATTTATTTGGATATATCTTTGAGTAGTTTAGAAGTTGCATTATTATTAAATGAGTTTAATAAAAAGATAACAGTGATAACAAATATGATAGATGTATTAAATATATTAAGAAATAATCAAAATATACAACTGATATTTATTGGTGGTATGATTAATAATGAAGGTGATGGTTTTTGGGGATCAATGTCTACTTTAATGTTGGATTATTTTAAGATTGATAAAGCTTTTTTAGGAGTTGTAGGCGTGAATACAACAAACGGAAAAATATCAACCTATTATGTAGATGATGGTTTTATGAAGAAAAAAGTGATGAGTCAAAGTCATAGAAGTTATTTAATGTGTGAAAGCAGAAAGGTTAAAGAGGATGGAGATTTTATTTTTGCTAGCTTAAATGATGTCAATGGTTTAATTGTTGGTGAGAATATGAATAATTTAACTGATTTTGATGGTGATATTATATAGGAGGAGTTATGAAATTAGTGCAAACAAAAAGAATTGATGTATTAAAAGATAAAATGTTAAGTGAACCGCGTTATGCTTCGATTGAACAAGCACGTATTATTACGCGTGTATATCAAGATAATGAAAACTTGTCAATTCCTAAAAAACGAGCATTGTCTTTAAAGACAGCACTAGAAGAAATGGAAATTGGAGTAGAAAAGGAAGAATTGATTGTTGGAAATCGTACAAAAGGGGTACGCTATGGTGTCGTTTTCCCTGAAAGTGGATGTAGCTGGATAAATAAGGAATTTGAAACATTGCCTACCCGCCCTCAAGATCAATTTTTGGTTAGGGATGAGGATATAAAAGAGTTTAGAGAAGATATTTGTCCTTATTGGCAAGGTCGTTCTATGGAAGATGTAATTATGGAACGTGGTAAAGAAGAAATCCAAAGTATCGCAAAAGTTGTCAAGATTAATCAAAAAGATCATGCGCAAGGCCATATTTGTCCTGATACAGCTTTATGGTTAAAACTAGGTCCATTAGGATTGAAAACACAAGCCCAAGAAAAACTTATGACGTGTCGTGATGATCAAAAAGAATTCTATGAATGTGTCATTATTGTTTTGGATGGTGTTATTAGTTTTATGCAACGTTATCATGATTATATTGAAGATATGATTTCTCATGTAGAACCAGCTTATCAGGTTACTTTACAGAAGGTTGCTGATAATTGTATGAATCTTTCTATGCGACCACCGCAAAGTTATCATGAAGCATTACAAGCTATTTGGTTTTTATTTGTGATATTACATATGGAATCAAATGCATCTTCTTTCTCACCAGGTAGATTAGATCAATATCTTTATTCTTATTATAAAGAAGATAAAGAAAAAGGTATAATTGATGATCAATATGCATTAGAGTTATTAGAATGTTTATGGTTAAAATTCAATCAGATTGTTTATTTACGCAATCAAAACAGTGCCAAATATTTTGCAGGATTTCCAATAGGGTTTAATATTGCAGTAGGTGGCGTAGATGAAAATGGTCATGATACTTATAATGAATTATCTTTATTATGTTTAAAAGCTCAAGAGCATCTTGGTTTACCTCAACCCAACTTATCAGTTAGACTGAATAAAAACTCATCCCATGAACTTATGCAGGCAGCTATAAAAGTTGTTGCGAAAGGCAGTGGGATGCCGCAATTTTTTAATGATGAAGCTATTATCAATACAATGATTCATGATTTGAATATCGACGAGAAAGATGCACGTAATTATGCAATTGTAGGTTGCGTAGAATTAACAACCCACGGGAATAATCTAGGCTGGTCTGATTCGGGCATGTTTAATTTTAATAAGGTTTTAGAATTAACATTAAATCATGGTAGGTGTTTACTAACAAATGAACAATTAGGCTTGGATTTGGGTAGTATAGAAACATATGAAACATATGAAGATTTAGAAAATGCTTTTAGAAAGCAAATTGATTACTTTATTGAAAAAATGATAAAAGGCTTAGAAATTGTCGAAAAAGCCCATCAGGATTGTTTACCTTCAGCTTTTTTATCAACAGTCATAGATGATTGTATGGAAAAAGGTTTGGATGTAACCAAAGGTGGTGCGAAGTATAATTTATCTGGCATTCAAATGATTCAGGTTGCGAATCTTGCTGATTCCTTAGCTGCTATCAAACAGCTTGTTTATGATGAAAATATGATATCTCAACATGAATTACTAGAATCACTACAACAAGACTTCAAAGGTCATGAAATGACTCAAACAATGTTACTTAACAAAGCTCCTAAATATGGTAATGATGTTGCATGGGTTGATGATTTAGGTGCTAAGTGGGTTTCTTATTTCAGAGAAAGAATGAATGATTATAAAAATTACCGTGGTGGCTTGTATCATACAGGTATGTATACTGTTTCGGCTCATGTGCCAATGGGTGAAAATGTAGGCGCTTCGGCTGATGGTCGCAACGCTTTAAGTCCACTTGCTGATGGTGGGTTATCACCAGTTTATGGTCGAGACATGAGTGGGCCTACAGCTGTATTGAAATCCGTTTCTCGTATGAATAATTCCTGTACAACCAATGGTGGCTTATTGAATATGAAGTTTTTACCAGAATTTTTTGAAACACAATCAGGCAGAGATAAGTTTGAAATGTTCTTGCGTGCTTTTGTGGAATTAGAAGTTCCTCATATTCAATTTAACGTTGTTCGTAAAAAAGATCTCATTGATGCTAAAATTCATCCTGAAAAACATAGATCATTGACGATTAGAGTAGCAGGTTATACAGCATACTTTGTTGAATTGGCAGGGAAACTCCAAGATGAAATCATTGAACGAACAACCTATGATAACATCTAGTGCACTGGTTTTCGATATCAAGCGTTTTGCTGTTCATGATGGATCAGGACTTCGTACAACTGTTTTCTTTAAAGGATGCCCCTTAAGATGCAAATGGTGTCAAAATCCCGAAGGTTTATCACCCAAACAAAGACCCATTTATTTTGAAAATAGCTGTATTCATTGTCATCGATGCGAACAAGTCGCATATGATAATCAAATGACTTATCAAAACAATAGACCCTATTTCAATCTCAATTACCAAGGTGATTTTGACAACCTCATATATTATTGTCCTAGTAACGCAATACGCTATGATAGTCAACCCTACACAATAGATAAACTACTACAAACAATCAAACAAGATGAAATCTTCTTCAAACAAGTGGGTGGGGTCACTTTTTCGGGTGGGGAACCATTCATGCAAGGTCAATATCTCATAGAACTCCTCAAACGCTGTAAACAAGAAAACATCAATACAGCCATTGAAACAACCCTCGTTGCACCATTAGAACTTATTAAGCAAGCACTGCCTTATTTAGATATTATCTATGTTGATTTTAAAGAATTTGATGAAATAAAACATAAAAACTTTACTCAAGTCTCTTCAAAAATCATCAAAGAACATATACAATATATATTACAAAGCAAATCTAAAGATAAAGTTATTATCAGAACGCCATTGATTCCATCAATGACAGCAACTGATGATAATATTCAATCCATAGCTAGATTTATTCATGATATTTATCCTGAAGTTAAATATGAATTATTAAACTATAATCCATTGGCTTCGGCCAAATATCCATTAGTTGATCTAGAATATGAATTACCACAATATCAGAAATTCTCACCACAACAAATGCAACATTTCTATGATATTGTACAACAAACAGGTTTAAAAAATTTAATCAAAGAATAGGAGAAAACAAACATGGAATTTATTATTGATACTGTTAATTTAGAAGAAATCAAAGATGCTGTTGATCATATGCCCATAGTTGGTGTCACAAGTAATCCGTCAATTGTTAAAGCAACAAGTCCAGATAACTTTTTTGAACATATGCGTGAAGTTAGAAAAATTATTGGAATTGAACGTAGTTTGCATATTCAAGTTATTTCTAAGGATGCAGATACGATTGTCAAAGAAGCTCATCGTATTCTAGAAGAAGTTGATGATCAAGTCTATATTAAGGTTCCTGTATCTTATGAAGGTGTAAAAGCTATTAAAATATTAAAAGGTGAAGGTGTCAATGTTACAGCGACAGCTGTTTATGATTTAATGCAAGCTTATATGGCTTTAGCTGCAGGGGCTGATTATATTGCTCCATATGTTAATCGTATTGGTAATTTAGGAAATGATCCTATGGAATTAATCAATGAATTATCTAATCGTATTGTTCAAGATGATTATGATTGTAAGATTTTAGCAGCTAGTTTTAAAGGAGTTCAACAGGTTCGTGATGCTTTCAATTATGGTGCTCAGGCGATTACAGCTCCTGTATCAGCTTTAAAACAAATCTTCGCCAATCCAAGCATCGAAAAAGCTGTCAATGATTTCAATGCTGACTGGTATGCTGTATATGGTGAAGGAAAAGGCATTTGCGATCTATGAAAAGATTCACTAATAGACAAAAGAAATATTTATCATTAGTGAGGATAGTTTTATGTATTGTTAAGATGATAGCTTGTGTTGTTTATTTATTTACACATTTCGCATTTAATATGAATTTATTGTATATTGTCATTGCTATAATAATAGCTATATTACTTACGAGATGGTTTTATAAGCAGTATAAGATTCTAAATGCAGGTATCAAAGCAGAAAAAGAAAGCTACAAAGCTTTAAAACATCTTCCAAAAGAATATAAAGTCTATAAAAATGTATCTTTGGAATTTAAAAATCAACATACAGAATTAGACCAACTCATTATGAGCCAATATGGTATTGTTATAGTAGAAACAAAAAGCTATAGTGGAAAACTTTCAGGGTATGAAGATGCACAACAATGGACATATATCAAACACTTACCTAAAGGTAAAAACCAAACAACAAAAATAAAAAATCCACTTATGCAATTAGAAAGAGAAATATATATTTTGACACGTATTCTTAAAAAAGAATAAATTAAAATACCTATTATTGGATATGTCTATCTTATTAAGGGAGAGTGTGAAGTAGAAACCAATCAATTATTTACCAATAATGATAAACTACAATCAGCTATTCAAAGTCATAAGAATAAAGTTTTAAATAAAAATCAAATCAAGAAAATCAAGGAAATATTAAATCTATAATATTTCCTTTTTTGTAAGAAAAAAATAAAGATAATGCAATAGAAAACTAAAGAAATATTAATCTATGGATAAGAATAATTAAGTGTTTGTAAAGTCTATTGAGACATATTTTTTTGAACCCGTATTGTAAAATGAAACTGGAATTAAGGGAGGGCTGATTTGGAGGGC
>JAJQDJ010000074.1 GCA_021202205.1 Erysipelotrichaceae bacterium | reverse complement strand
TCTCATTTTTGAGAAGGGGAATGTCACCAAATCTTAACTTAATGACATTGCCTTTCGGTCTTTTTTTACATCCATGTTATTTTATTTTCTGTTCCATTCATTAGTCTTTGAATGTTTGCTTTATGCTTATAAACTAGTAACGTAACAATAAGTATGTTCGTTATAACACCTATATTGCTATAACCGATAAAAGGTGAAATAATTGCTATTGAAATTGCTGCTAAAATGGATGATAAAGAAACATATTTTGATAGTTTTAATGTTATTAAGAATATAGCAAGAGCAACCAAAAATGCTATTCGATTTGTCATCAACACATAACCAATAGCCACTGATACAGCTTTACCTCCTCTAAAATCCGCAAATATAGGATAACAATGTCCTAATACACAAGCTAAAGCGGATAAATATATAATATCACCATTCAAATGAAAATAATAAGCCACCATTTTAGAAATCAAAATAGAAATACAACATTTCGAAGCATCAAGAACAATGACTGCTAAACCCGCTTTTTTACCTAAAACACGACCAGCATTTGTCCCACCGAGATTCCCTGAACCACTATTTCTAACATCAGTATGATAGAAAACTTTACCTATTACAAGCGCAAAAGGAACAGATCCATAAAGATAACTCATAACTATTAATAATATATATATAAAATATTTCATAAACACACATCCTTTTGCTCAATTATACATAATTAACAAAAAAAATCAATGATAAACATAAGTTGACATTTTGTTAGAAAGATATTATATTGAATACAACTTGTATCATTTTTATTTTTTTGATAAAATTATAAATTACGAAGGAGGAATCTAAATGGCAAAAAAACATTATGGTGAAGAAGATATTCTAATACTTGAAGGTCTAGAAGCAGTTAAAAAAAGACCAGGTATGTATATTGGCTCAACAGATCAAAGAGGATTGCATCATTTGGTATGGGAAATTGTTGATAATGCTATCGATGAAGCAATTGCAGGATATGGTAAAAAAATAAAAGTGACTATTGGAAAAGATAATAGTATAAAAGTTGAAGATGAAGGAAGAGGAATGCCTGTTGGAATGCATGCTTCTGGAAGACCTACAACCGAAGTTATTTTAACAGTATTGCATGCTGGTGGTAAATTCAATGAAGATGGCGGATATAAAACTTCTGGTGGTTTACATGGCGTTGGTTCCTCAGTAGTGAATGCTTTAAGTGATTGGTTGGAAGTCACTGTTTATCGTGATGGTAAGATTACAAATCAAAGATTTGAAAATGGGGCACAAAAGATTTTTCCTTTAAAAACTTTGGGCAAGACAAATAAAACTGGTACAATCATTCATTTTTTACCAAATAAAGATATCTTCACTACAATCAATTTTAGTTATACAACAATATGTGAACGTATGCGCGAAAGTGCTTTTTTATTAAAGGGGATTGAAATCATTGTGATAGATGAGCGAAGTGGTAAACAAGATAGCTTTCAATATAATGATGGCTTAGAATCATTTATTGCTTATCTGAATGAAGATAAGAAGGTTGTTCATCCCATTATTTCTTTTGATGATCAATCACGAGCAATTGAAGTAGAAGTGGCTATGCAGTTTACTGATGGATATCATGAAAATTTGATATCATTTGTCAATCTGGTAAGAACTGGTGATGGTGGAACGCATGAGACAGGATTTAAATCAGGCCTTACAAAAGTTTTTAATGAGTATGCAAAGAAATATAATTTATTAAAAGGAAAAGATAAAAAATTAGAAGGTAGTGATGTCAGAGAAGGTTTAACAGCGATTATTTCTCTCAAGATACCTGAATCATTATTACAATTTGAAGGACAAGTCAAATCAAAACTAGGAACAGCAGATGCTAAGATAATTGTAGAAAATGTTGTATATGAACAAATTACCTATTATTTAGAAGAGCATAAGGAAATTGCTAATACTCTTATTCAAAAAATGAGTAAAGCTGCTCAAGCTAGAAGTGCAGCTCGTAAGGCCCGTGAAGCAGCAAGAAAAGGAAAAAATAATAAAAATGAAAGAATCTTAAGTGGAAAATTGGCTCCTGCACAAAGCAAGGATAAGAAACAAAAAGAATTATATCTTGTGGAAGGTGATTCTGCAGGTGGCAGTGCCAAACAAGGAAGGGATCGTAAATATCAAGCTATTTTGCCTTTAAGAGGTAAAGTTTTGAATGCTGAAAAAACGTCTTTAAATGATATGTTGAAAAACGAAGAAATCGCAACTATCATTAATACTGTTGGTGCTGGATTTGGTGATGATTTTAACGCTGATAATTCAAATTATGCTAAAGTCATTATTATGACTGACGCAGATACCGATGGGGCACATATTCAAGTTTTGTTGCTTACATTCTTTTATCGTTATATGCGCGGTCTTATTACCTCTGGACGTGTTTTTATTGCCATGCCACCTTTATATAAGGTCTCTAAGAAAAATGGCAAGACAGAAAATTCTATTTATGCCTGGGATGATCAGGAATTAGAAAAAGCCAAAGCTAGGGTTGGTAGGGGATATACAATACAACGATACAAAGGTTTAGGTGAGATGAATGCGAGTCAGCTATGGGATACAACCATGAATCCTGAAACGCGTACACTTATTCAAGTCACAATAGAAGATGCAGCAACAGTAGAAAAACGTGTAAGTGTTTTAATGGGAGATAAAGTTGAACCAAGACGTACGTGGATAGAAGAGAATGTCCAATTTTCATTGGAAGATTCATTCTTTATAACAAATGGTTAAGGAGGTTAATACATGAGTGAACATATAGTTGTAGAATCTTTAGATGAGATTATGGGTGATCGATTCGGTAAATATTCTAAATATATTATTCAAGATCGTGCCTTGCCAGATGTACGTGATGGCTTAAAGCCTGTTCAGCGCCGTATTTTATATGCTATGTATAAGGAAGGGAACACGCATTTAAAACCTTATCGTAAATCTGCTAAAACTGTTGGTAATGTTATAGGTAATTATCATCCTCATGGTGATACATCAGTTTATGAAGCTATGGTACGTTTATCACAGGAATGGAAAATGCGTATGCCTTTAGTTGATATGCAAGGAAATAATGGTTCTATAGATAATGATCCTGCAGCCGCTATGCGTTATACTGAAGCAAGATTGGCTCCTATATCATTAGAATTATTAAAAGATCTTGATAAAGATACAGTACAAATGGCACTTAACTTTGATGATACAGAATATGAACCAACAGTATTACCTGCCAAATTTCCTAATTTATTAGTCAATGGTGCAACTGGAATATCAAGTGGCTATGCTACTGACATTCCACCTCATAATTTAGGTGAAGTCATTGATGCAACCATATATCGTATTCAACATGTTCATTGTTCTTTAGATAAAATCATGGAATTTATTAAAGGACCTGATTTTCCTACAGGGGCAATTGTTGAAGGAAAAGAAGGTATAAAAACAGCTTTTAGTAAAGGTCGTGGCAAAGTTATTGTCAGATCTAAAACAGAGATTGTTCAAAAGAAAAATATGAATCAAATTGTTATTAGTGAAATTCCATATGAAGTCAATAAAGCAGAATTGGTTCGAAAAATGGATGAAATACGTGTTAATCGTTTGATTGATGGAATTATAGAGGTTAGGGACGAATCAGATCGAAATGGTTTAAGTATTGTGGTTGATTTAAAGAAAGATGTTGATGTTCAAAATACTTTAAATTATTTTTATAAGAATACTGATTTACAAAAAAACTATAATTATAATATGGTTGCTATTCGTGATAAAAGACCTGAATGCATGGGTATTATCGATATTATTGATGGTTATATTGATCATGCTATAGAGGTCGTTACAAAGCGATCTTTATATGATCTGCAAAAAGCTAATGATCGTAAGCATATTGTTGATGGTCTTATTAAGGCAGTATCGATTTTAGATGATGTTGTTTATACAATACGCCATTCTAAAGACAAAGCTGATGCCAAATACAATATTCAACAACAGTTTGGTTTTAGTGAAAAACAATCTGAAGCAATTGTCACATTACAATTATATCGCCTTACAAACACAGATATTGTAGCATTGAAAAATGAATTGAATGAATTAGAAACAACAATCCAGCAATTAAACAATATATTAGATAGTGATAAAGTATTAAGAAATGTTATTATTTCTGAACTTAAGGAAATAAAAAACCAATATCCTTCACCCCGTCTAACACAAATAAAAGATGAAGTACAAGAAATATCAATTAATGAAGAAGCTATGATATTAAGTGAAGATATTTATGTTTCTGTATCTCGTGACGGTTATATTAAACGTATTTCTATGCGTTCTTATAACGCTAGAGGAGATACGCGTATTGTTAAAAAAGATGATGATTTACTTTTAGATATTCATAAAGCCAATACAACTGATAAATTACTAGTCTTTACAAATCAAGGCAATTACCTCTACATTCCATTACATAAATTAGAAGAATTTAGATGGCGTGAACTAGGAAAACATATCAGTTATCTTATCAAAGTATCACCAGAGGAAAAAATGATTGGGTCTATTTTAGTGAAAAGTTTCCAGAAACCTTTGTATGTTGTACTCGTAACAAAAAATGGTCAAATCAAACGTGTTTCTTTAAAAGATTTTGAAGTAACACGCTACAGTAAGCCAATAAAATGTATGAATCTAAAAAAAGATGATGATTTACTTTCTGTGTCTTTAAGTGATGGAAATCAGGGCATAACTTTAACGAGCAGAGATGGCTATGTTTCATTATATAGCGAACAAGAAGTATCAATTTTAGGTTTAAAAGCTACTGGTATTAAAGCTATGAGTTTAAAAAATGATGAGCTTGTTGCTATGAATATTTTTGATCCTATGAAAACAGATGCTTATATTTTAATCACTGAAACATTAGGCATTAAACGCCTGCATCTTAATGATATACCTAGCTGTAATCGTAATACTAAAGGTCATTTAGTATATAAATCACCAAAAAAAAAGCCAATATATACTTATAAATCTTATATTAAAGGACCACAAGATACCCTAGATATTATTACTGATCAACAATATGCAACAATTCTTATCAAAGACTATGGCTACACTCAAACTCAAACAAAGCCAAAAGATATAGCTATATTCAAAGAACAGCAACTTATCCAAGTTTATGATCCTCTCTCACTTTCTACAGACTTATATGATAGTACGCAAATCAAAACCCAAACAATAAAAGAAACCAATGATAAGTTTGAACCGATTAGTTTTAATGATTTATTTGGTGATGATTTTTAGAATATGAATCTTTCATATTCTTTTTCACTGATGAAGATAAGCTTTCAGCAGTTTAATTAAAGCACGTTTTTCAATACGTGACACATAAGATCTAGATATATGCATATCTTGGGTTATTTCCTTTTGTGTTTTTATTTTTTGATTGTTCAATCCATAACGTTGAATAAGAATCGTTCTTTCACGTTTTGTAAGCAATTTAAAATATTCATGTAATTGATTCAATGAATCATTTGTCATAATTGTATCTATTATTGGTTTTTCATCACTTGGAATAATATCCATTAAAGTCATTTCACTACCATCATTGTCGATACTTAATGTTTCATTTAAAGATACATCTAGATGGGTTTTCTTATTAGCCCTTAAATGCATAAGAATTTCATTCTCAATACATTTTGCAGCATAAGTAGATAATTTTGTTGATTTACCTGGTTTATAGCTATCAATGGCTTTAATAAGGCCTATTGTACCAATACTGATTAAATCTTCACTAAGATCTTTATTATTTTCATATTTTTTAGCAATATGAGCGACTAATCTTAAATTATGCTCAATCAAATCATTTCTAGCTGTTTGATCACCTTGAAAATAAGCCTCCAACAATGATTGTTCCTGAGATTTGCTTAAAGGTGCTTTATAAGCTCTTGTTTTGATATAAGAAACAAAAAATAATTGTTGTAACAATGTTAAAATAAACATATTTCACCTCATATAAGATTATATGAAATTCATTATTATTTATGCTTTTCATATTTATTAAAATAGGTTAAAACGAACAAGAAAGAAGGTAACAAATGAATAAAGTCATAAAATGTTTTGGATGTGGTGCCATTATTCAAAGTGAAAACGAAAAGAATATTGGCTATGTTCCAAAAAATGCATTAGAAAAAGATCATATACTATGTCAAAGATGTTTTCAATTAAAAAATTATCATCAATTACAACAAACCAATCTTACAAAAGATGATTATTTAAAATTACTATCTTCTATCGGAGATAAAGATTGTTTGGTTGTTTACATGATAGATTTATTTGATTTTCATGGTAGCTTGATTCAAGGTGTACAAAGACATATTGGCTACAATGATGTGTTGGTTTTAGCCAATAAACGTGATGTACTTCCTAAATCATGTAATAATACAAAATTAGAACATTGGGTTCGCCGACAATTAAAAGAAGAAGGTATTAAACCTGTTGACGTTATTATAACCAGTGCCAAAAAGAATATGCTATTGGATAGAATATATGATGAAATACAACAATATCGTCATCATCGAGACGTATATGTTATTGGTGTCACAAATGTTGGTAAATCAACATTCATCAATGCTCTATTAAAGCATTATGTTTCAATGAGTGATCAAAATCTAATTACTGTTTCAGAATATCCTGGAACAACATTAAATTTTATTGAAATCCCTTTAGATAATGATACTTTTTTATATGATACACCTGGTATTGTCAACGAACATCAAATCACTCACCTATTAGAACTCAATGAATTAAAACAAATTATTCCTCAAAGTGAGTTAAGACCAATTAGTTTTAATCTTAATAGTGATCAAACGCTTTATTTTGATGGACTAGCACGTATGGACTTTATTAAAGGACAACAAACAAGATTTATTAATTACTTTTCTAAAAACTTAAAAATTCATCGCTGTAAAACTGTTAATGCTGATGATTTATATAATCGTCATATGACATTCAAACATGAAATAAAAGGTATGAATACTATTCAAAATTTTAAGAAATATAACTTTCATTTAACTGATAAAAAATCTGATATTGTTATTTCTGGTTTGGGATTTGTAACAATTCATGGTCATATGGGAAATCTTATTACAGTTTATGCACCACCTCATGTTAATGTAATAATGAGAGATGCACTTATTTAGGAGGAAATTATGTTAACAGGTAAACAAAAAAGATATTTAAAAAACAAAGCCAATGAATTAAATGCTATATTCCAAATAGGCAAATCTGGTATCTCTGAAAGTCAAATTAATGGTATTATTGATGCATTAGGTGCCCATGAATTAATAAAAATAAAAGTTCTTAAAAGCTGTCAAGTAGATATTGAAAGTATTGCTCTTCAAATTAGTCAACGCAGTAATAGTGAAATTGTACAAATAATAGGTCGTGTTATTGTTTTATATAAAGCAAGTGAGAAGGGGATATATCATATATGAAAATAGGTTTATTTGGTGGTAGTTTTGATCCAGTAACCAAAACCCATATCGAAATTGCTTTATTTGCTTTAACACAACTTTCATTAGATGAAGTTCAACTTATACCTACTGCCCATAACCCATGGAAAGATCATGATTCTGCCAGTAAAGAAGATCGTCTTAAAATGCTAGAAATATCATTACAAAATACAAATCATATCACTATCAATCATATTGAAATAGATAATAATAGTGATGAAAAGAATTATACCTATCAAACCATTACTCAAATTATTGAAGAAAATCCAAATAATGAATATTACTATATTATGGGGATGGATCAAGCTAATCTTTTTTATAAATGGAAACATCCTAAAAGAATATCTAAAATGGTGCAATTAGTTGCCTTTAAAAGAGGTGGTTATAAACCAGATAAGAAATTATTAAAGAAATATCATTTTATAAAGTTAAAAAACAAACCTATTACAGCAAGCAGTAGTGATGTAAGAAATGGACATGTAGAACTACTAGATAAAAATGTTTTACATTATATTTCAAATCAAGGTATTTATTTGAATACTATGATTCAAATCCATATGAAAGAAAAAAGGTGGAAACATTCATGTTCAGTAGCGAATTTAGCTAAAGATTTTGCTAATTCTAATGGATTAAATGGTAAGCAAGCTTATATTGCAGGTATTTTACATGATATTGCCAAGGAGTTAGACCACGATACAGCAGCAGATCTTATGACAAAGTACTACCCAGAATATATCCATATGAGCGAAGCTATATGGCATCAATGGTTATCTTCTTATATAGCTAAAAATATTTATTTAATTGATGATAATGTCATTTTAAAAGCTATTGAAGATCATACAACTGCTTCTACATCTATGTCAGCTATAGGAAAATGCTTATATTGTGCTGATAAGCTTGATCCTTTAAGAGGTTATGATTCATCAAAGCAAATAGAAATATGCAAAAATAATATTCATCAAGGATTTAGAAATTCATTAGAAGATTTTTATAGTTTTTCTAAAGAAAAAGGTCGAGATATTGATCCCATATTTTTTAAAATATATGAACATTATTGTATAAAAGGAGAAATTGAATGAGTGAATTAGAAGTAATAGTTAAAGCTATGGATGATAAATTAGCAACAAATATTGTCGCAATTGATATGGCTGAAGTGAGTCCATTATTTGATACTTTTGTATTATGTAGTGCATCTAATGAAAGATTAATGAATGCCATCAAAGATAATATAAAAGAACAATGTGAAATTAATGATATTGAAATAAAAAGTATAGAAGGATTAAGAAATTCTAAATGGTTACTAATCGATTGTGGAGATGTAGTTTGTCATATTTTTCAAGAAGAAGAAAGAAAAAGTTATAATTTAGAAAAACTTTGGGGTGATATGCCTCGTATTGATATTGAGGATATGTTACAAAAATGAGTTATGAGAATTTTAGCTATTATTATGATAGCTTGATTTATTTAAAGTTTTATGATGATTATCTAAAATTTATTTGTGATCATGCTTTATTTGATGATGTTTTTGAATTAGCATGTGGGACTGGAGAAATAGCGATACGTTTAGCTAAAACTGGAAAAGATGTGTATGCACCAGATTTATCCATGGATATGTTAGAAGTAGCGAAGCAAAAAGCTATGGAAGAAAACGTGAGTCTTATATTTCAACGTGTGGATATGACTGATTTTAAAACAAATCGTGAAGTCGACTTAATTCTATGTTTATGTGATTCAATGAATTATCTTTTAGATAAACAACAAATTATTCAGACTTTCAAGAATGTTTATCAATCTTTAAAACAAGATGGTTCATTTATTTTTGATGTTGATAGTATATATAAAATGAATACGATTTTAAAAGATTATCATGAGCATAGTGAAGATGAAGATTATATTTTTGATTGGAAAGTTGAATTACTGGATAATGGATATGTGAAACATCAAGTGTATATTGAAGATCGTATTGAAAATGATATTGTGAATGAATTTCATTATCAAAAAACTTATGAAATTGATCAATATATTCAATGGTTGCATGATGTTGGGTTTCATAACATATCATATTATGGTGACTTTGAAGAATATCATAAAGAGTGTGAACGTATTATTTTTGTATGTCAGAAAGGATGAAAAAAATGATAGGAATTATCGGAGCAATGAAGGAAGAAGTTGCAGAATTATTAAAGCTTATGGATATTAAAGTAGAAGAGAAAATTTTAGATTATACTTTTTATCAAGGACAAATGCATAATAAAGATGTTGTTGTTGTTCAAGGTGGTATCGGTAAAGTCAATGCTTCTGTTTCTGCAACATTATTATTAACTAAATTTACGATTGATTGTGTGATTAATATTGGTACCGCTGGAGGTATTAATGATTCTCAAAATGTTGGTGATGTCATTGTATCATCAAGTGTGGTGCATCATGATGTAGATGTTGAGGGATTTGGATATGAATATGGTAAAATTCCTGGTATGCCAACATTTTTTGAACCTGATAAGCAGCTATTAGAAAAAACAAAAGATATTCTTGACAAACAAAATATTCATTATCATATAGGACTTATTGCCTCAGGTGATCAGTTTGTTTCCCGTCAAGATCAAGTCAATCATATTAAAAACTACTTTCCTAAAGCTGTATGCAGTGAAATGGAAGCTGCCTCAATCGCTCAAGTTTGTTATGTTTTTAAGACACCTTTTATTATTACAAGATCTTTAAGTGATATCTTTAATAAAGGTGATAGTCAAGTCCAATTTGATACTTTTGTTAAAAAAGCTTCTGCCGCTTCAGCTAAAATGTGCTACGATTTAGTTGCAGCTATATGAAAAAAATAGAATTATTAGCACCTGCAGGCGACAAAGAAAGTTTTAAAGCTGCCTTGAATTGTGGCGCAGACGCTATCTATATTGGTGGGGAATCTTTTAGTGCTAGAGCTCATGCTACAAATTTTACAAAAGAAGATATTCAATGGGCTGTAAAACAAGCCCATATCTTTTGCGTAAAAGTATATGTAACCGTTAATACATTGTATAAGGATAACGAATTTGATGAACTCATGAATTATATTCATTTTCTTTATGAATCACAAGTTGATGCTTTGATTGTACAAGATTTGGGTTTATTTTTACTAGTAAGAAATACTTATCCAGATTTTGAAATACATATGAGCACACAAGCTAGTCTGATGAATGTACAAGGAGTTCAATATTTTGATAAATTAGGTGCCAAACGTGTTGTATTAGCACGCGAAAATACGCTCGACGAAATAAAAGAAATCATTCATAATACTCATATAGAAATAGAAGTATTTGTCCATGGAGCCTTATGTGTGAGTTATTCTGGACAGTGTTTGATGAGCAGTATGATTGGCCAAAGAAGTGGCAATAGAGGTGAATGCGCTCAGCCTTGTCGATTACAATATCGCTTAATGCAGGATAATAAGCTTTTAGAAAATAAATATCCTTATATGTTATCACCTAGAGATTTAATGACTATAGATAATATTGATCATCTTATTGAATCAGGTATTCATTCGTTGAAAATAGAAGGCCGAATGAAAAAACCAGAATATGTTGCTAGCACAGTTTTAGCATATCGTAAGGCTATTGATGCATATTATAATAAAGAGTCTATCTCTTTAAATAATGAAAAACAAAACATGCTATCAATGTTTAATCGTAATTATACAAGTGGTTATCTATTTAACGATAAACATATTGTTGACGGTGATTATTCAGGTAATAAGGGTGTAATTATTGGATATGTTTTATCTTATAATAGAAAGTTAAAACTTGTTAAGATAAAACTTAGCGATGAATTATTTCAAGGAGATAGTATTGTATTTGAAACGATTGACAAAGGAAGACCAGTAAATAAAATATATAAAAATGGCAAGCTCGTGAATCATGCAAGTATGAATGATATAATAGATATTGAATTTAATAAATTTATTAATAAAGGAAATGTCCGTAAAACAGTCGATACAAAAGTTTTACATAATCTTCAACAAGCTTATAGTAAACCTTTGTATAAACATCCAATTAATATGGTGTTTCAAGCAAAAATAGGTTTTCCAGCTACACTTTCATTAAAGGATGATCATTATGAAGTAACAGTAAAAGCATTATCCAATGTCGCAAAAGCAAAAACAACTGCAACAACCAAGCAACGTATTCAATCACAATTAAATAAATTGGGACAAACACCATTTTATGCTAATCATATAAATATTATCACAGATGATCATATATCAATACCAATCAAGGAAATTAATGAACTAAGAAGAAAGGGATGTGAGATACTAGAGTATCAATTATCTCATAAAATTATACATAAAAATAACAAACAAGCTATTGCTTATCCAAAACAAAAAGCATCTCAAAAACAATCATTCTATGTTCAAGTTTCGTCATTGGAACAATTAAAAATAGTCAAAGATTATCCTGATATAGAAATAATATATCCTTACCAATCAAATACAATTAAAGCATTTCAAATATATCCTAAACTCATTCTAGCAACATCAAAAGTATTAAAAACTCAAGAAATATTTGATATTAAACAATCTCAAATATACTCACTAGTAGATACAATTCTCATAAATAATTACGGAGCTTATGAAGGATTCCATAATAGAAAATTAATTATGGGAACAGGAATGAGTATCTATAATTCTTTTAGTGCTGAACATTACTCATGCAAAAAAATATTATCTAATGAAATGAATCTACAAGAAATCAATCATATACATACTGATATGTCAAAATGCATAATTCAAATATATGGAAAAATAGAAAATATGGTCAGTGATTATTGTCCAATATCCCATTATTATTTTGGATATTTAAAAAAGAATTGTAATATTTGTCAAAATCATAAATTTGCACTTATAGATAGGAAAAATGAAAAATTCGACATTATAACTGATGAGTATTGTCGTATGCATTTAATGAATTGTCGAACACTATTATTTAATAATTTCTCTTTATCCAAAATAAAAAGTGGTTATATTCATTTTACTAATGAAAATTCTCAGGAAGTGATGCTCATTATGGATTATTTTTTCAAAAAAAATGTTGATTTAAAAGATATTAAAAAGAAAATGTCATTAACCAATTGTTACTATTAATAATGATGTCTATTTCTGTCTTTCATAAAATTATTTTTTTCCCGAATTGCAAGCAGAAAGTGGAATTAAGATGAAAAAAATTTAATTTT
>JAJQDJ010000137.1 GCA_021202205.1 Erysipelotrichaceae bacterium | reverse complement strand
AATCAATGTTTTTTTATTTTAATGACGCACACGGTGCAAATGAGGTTTTTTAATACATTATGGTTTAGAGATCATTTATTAGATGAAGATGAATATATGATTAAAGAATTTCAAAAACAAGGACATTTGTTTGGCTTATGTACAGGAAGAGGAATTGATGGTATTTTAACGCCTACAAAAGGTTATGATATGTTGGAACATTTGAATTTTGATTTCTATATTTTATCGAGTGGGGCATACATCATGAATAAAGAAAGAGAAATCATTTTTGAAAAAATGATTTCTATCAATATTGTAGAAAAGGTCTATGAATATACTGATCATGGTAATATGTCTATTTTAACAATGGATCATGTCTATAAGTTATATAAAGATAGAGTCGATGATTATCCAGCTAGGATGATACAATCATTGGATGAAATCAAAAATGAAAAAGTACGTAGTTTTTCGCTTCATTATGAAGAAGATGAAGTCGAGATGGTAACAAGGATAAAGAATCATATTAATGAATTGTATGGAGATGATATAGCAGCTTTTCAAAATGGTCCCCATATTGATATTGCTGCAGTGGGTTGTTCTAAGGGAGAAGGAATTCGTTTTATTCAAAATTATTTTCATATAGATGATAAATATTTGTGTGGTATTGGTGATAATTTTAATGATTTACCTTTGTTGGAGGCTGTTAGCAATAGTTACACATTTGATTATGCACCAGATTTGGTGCAAGAAAATGCACGTTATGTTGTGCCACATTTATCCGACTGTATCAAAGATATTTTAAATAAACACAATTATTGACAAATACATAGAGAAATGCTAATATCTACTCAACGACAAAGGAGGATATTCCATTAACAGATTCATCAATATTATATGTTTATTAATGGTAAGAGTGTCTTTGTTGAAATGGTTATGGCCTCTAGGAGGCTTTTTTTATTAGATGAGGGGGCACGAGAATGAAAATAGGAATTGTCGGACTAGGTACAGTGGGTTTTGGTGTCGTAGAGATTTTAACCCAGCAAAAAGAGAGATTAGAAAAAACAATTAATCAGGAAGTCACGATTAAATATGGTTGTGCTTTAGAGGAAGTTGATTTACCTGATGGTATTATTTATACAAAAGATTTTCATGATGTAATCAATGATGATGAAGTTGATGTAGTGGTTGAATTAATTGGTGGAACAACCATTGCGAAAACAATTATCCTAGAAGCTTTAAAGAATGGTAAACATGTTGTCACAGCGAATAAAGCTTTGCTTGCTCATCATGGTCAGGAAATATTTGAAACAGCTGCCAAGCATAATGTTAAAATATATTATGAAGCATCTGTTGGTGGTGGTATTCCTGTTGTTGTTCCTGCTAAGGAAGATTTGGTAGCCAATGAGATTAGCAAGATTGAAGGTATTTTGAATGGAACAACAAATTTTATATTGACATTAATGGAAACAGATAATTTGGATTTTGATGAAGCTTTGACAATTGCTGATGGCTTAGGTTTTTTGGAAGCTGATGTCTCTTTAGATTTAGATGGTATTGATGCCGCCCATAAGATTTATATTTTAGCAATGAATGCTTTTGAGATGTTCTTTGATTTTAATAAGATTCATGCATCTGGTATTAGAAGTGTGACTAAGAAGGATATGGACTATGCTAAAAAACTCGGCTATAAGATTAAGCTTATAGCCCAAGCTAAAAAACTAGAGAATGGCTATGGGATTGATGTTTCGCCAACATTAATTGGTATAAAAGACATTGTTGCCAATGTCAATCAAGCATATAATGTTGTAGAGATAACTTGTAATTATTTAGAAAACGTCATTTTCTATGGTAAGGGAGCTGGACGTTATGTGACAGCAAGTGCTGTTGTGAGTGATATTATTAAAACAACAAAGACAGAAATATGGAAACATGAATATAGATATGAAGAAAACATTTTTCCTATTACAAAATCTCAATATTATGTAAGATGTGATCATCCTTTGGATTTGGATTATAAGACTTATTTTTCATTTGATAAAGATCATATTTACATAACAAATACAATGGAACTAGATGATTTAAAAAATCAATTAGAAGGAGAAACATATAACTTATTCAAAGTGAGGGATTGAGATGAAAGTTATTGTTCAAAAGTTTGGTGGGACATCAACACGTAACATAGAAACGCGTGAACATATGTATAAGAATATCATTCGTGAAGTGAATCGTGGCAACAAAGTTGTGGCCGTTGTTAGTGCCATGGGGCGTTATGATGATCCTTATGCAACAGATACGTTATTATCAATTGTGAAAAAAGATCAATTGATAGATGAAGAAATTGACCGATTATCAAGTATTGGGGAGACATTATCAACATTGGTCATTAAAAGTGAATTAGCTGCTAAAGGTTATCAAGTATCTACCGTTACCAATAGAGAACTCGGTATTATTACCAATGAACATCATACCAGTGCAACAATTACAACTGTTGAAGGAAAATATATCAATGAAAAATTAGAAACATCGGATATTGTTGTCTGTCCTGGGTTTCAGGGATATGCCCAAAATGGGACAATTACAACATTGGGACGTGGTGGTAGTGATTTATCAGCGGTAGCGATTGGTGTAGCTATTGATGCCTGTGAAGTAGAGATTTATAGTGATGTGAAAGGTATCTATACAGCTGATCCACGTATTGTTAGTCATGCGAGAAAGTTAGATTATATTAGTTATGCTGAGATGTTGGAGCTTTCAAAGAATGGTGCTAAGGTATTGAATCATAGATGTGTGTTATTAGCAGCAAAAAATAACGTTGTGATTCATGCGAGAAGTTCATTTGATGAAAGTCAGGGAACATATGTGTTAGGAGATGAGAAAATCATGAAAGACCATTTGAATCAATTGATTATTTCAGGTATTACAGGTTCACAAAATGAAGCCCGTATTACTTTAGCAGGTGTTGATGCCAAAGGTAATGGTGCAGGAATGTTGTTTGAAAAAATAGCAGATGCCAATGTTAATGTGATTGTTTTTAATCAGGTCTTAGTTGGTGGTGGCAAGATGGATATTTCTTTGATTATTAATGATCAATATGTTCCTGCAGTGGTTGATGTTATTAATGATTTGAAGCCTATTTTAAAGCCACAAAAGACAATTGTGAGAGGAAATATTGGTAAAGTAGCAGTTGTTGGTGTTGGTATTAGAAACAACAAGGGTATGTATCAGAAGGTTTATAATACCTTAATGAGCCATGGTATTAATGTTGAAATGACATCTTGCAGTGAAATCAATATATCTTGTTATATTGATAGAGATGATGTACAAGAAGCTCAAGTTTTATTACATGAAGCATTTTTAGGAGGATAAAAAATGAAAACTTATAAAGTTGCAATTGTTGGTGCTACAGGTGCTGTAGGAAGAGAAATGTTAAGATGTATTTTTCAATTTCATTTTCCTTATGAAAGTATTAAGTTATTAGCATCTAGTAGAAGTAAAGGTAAAGAAATTGAATATGAAGGTCATAAGTTTATTGTTGAAGAATTGACAAAAGATTCTTTCGAAGGTATTGATGTCGCATTCTGGAGTGCTGGGGGAAGCATTTCAGCTCAATATATGGAATATGCTGTTAAGGCTGGTTGTATCAATATTGATAATACATCTCATTTTAGAATGGATCCTGATGTACCACTCGTTGTACCTGAAGTCAACGCCTATGCATTAAAGAATCATAAGGGTATTATTGCTAATCCTAATTGTACAACGATTCAAATGGTTAGTGCATTAAATAGATTGGATGAATATTTTGATATTGAACGTATTATTGTTTCAACTTATCAAGCTGTTTCTGGTGCAGGTGTAGCAGGTATGGAAGAATTATATCGTCAATCACAAGAAGTATTAGATGGTAAAGAACCTGTAGCTAAAACGCTACCTTGTGCTTCTGATAAAAAGCATTATCCAATTGCTTTTAACTGTATTCCTCAAGTTGATGTTTTCAATCTAGATAATCGATATACAAAAGAAGAAATGAAAATGGTCAATGAAACAAAGAAAATCTTCAATAAAGATATCAAAGTTAATGCAACTTGTGTAAGAGTACCAGTCTTAAGAGGACATAGTGAATCTGTTTATATTGAAACAAAGAAACCAATTGATTTAGATAAAGCTTTTGATTTATTATCTCATTCTCATGGTGTAGAATTATATGATGATATTGAAAATCAGATTTATCCAATGGTTAATTTATTTATTGGTGATGAATTAGTCCATGTAGGACGTGTTAGAAAAGATTTGGATAATGACCATGCTTTAAGCATGTGGGTTGTAGCAGATCAATTAATGAAAGGTGCAGCCTATAACTCAGTTGATATTGGCTTAAAGATGATTGAAATGGGCTTGTTATAAAGTACTTGAACAATGAGTACTTGAACAATGATCATTTTGGTGATATTGTACACGTAAAGAATCCAGTGGCCATATCGTCACTCAAGCAAAAAGGTAAGGAATGCAGTCCTTACCTTTTTCTTATTCCATCACAAACTTTTCAATCTTACAATAATGATTTTTATAATCATTTTTATTGGCATCTTTTTGATAACTTATTCCAACTAATAATAAGTTATCACTATATTGTTCTAAACCTTTATAATACTTTTTTTCTTTAATTTGACTAATGGCTGTATCTACACTATCCTGCCATTTAAGCTCAACCAGCATAGCTGGTTTATCACCTTTAGGTTTAAAAACCAAATCAGCAAATCCCTTGCCACTAGGAACTTCACGTTCTATTCGATAATAATCTCTTGCTTTAAAATAGGCAAAACTTATACAATAAGATAATGCTTCTTCACTATTATATTTTAAATGAGAAATTTCATAGTGCGCTTCTTCTATGTAATATGCAACTTTTTCTTCATCCATATTCCATGTTGCTTGCAACAAATCCATAGAATTTTTGATTATTTTATCAGTTTCGTGCCAATGTGCTTCTTCAAGAGAATTTTCAAATTCTTCTCTTACCTCTTTATTTGGAATATAAACTTCATTAGTTAAAGAATCATATCCTAAATAACCCAAATGAACAAGTAATGTAAATATATCATCTTTAGATTTAAAAGTTGTCATATCATTTTGAAATTTAAGAGGATTAATAATAATCTTATCCCCTGCTATTAACGATAGCATATTCTCAACTATGCCATCCATATTTGTATCAAAATATGTTTTTAAAGCTTCATAATTTTCCGTACTAGTCCAATAATTAGCATATTTTTTATCAGATAAGGAACAAACAATAGAACGTGGATTATATAATGCATTATCTCCTATATGATAGCCATCATACCATGTTTTCATTTCATTAAAATCCATATTGTAAACATGACATACTTTTTCTATTTCAGTTTCAGTAAATCCCATAAATTTTTCAAAAGGGGTTGAGTTTATCATAGAAATTTCTTTGAACATATTAAGATCACTATGAGTACCATATTTCTTAATAGGAAGAATACCAGTCATATATACCATCTCTATGTAACTTGATGATTTAAAGAGATCTCTTAAAAAATCTAAATATGTTTTCTGACCTTCTTTGTCGTCTTTGTATTCTCTGAAAATACAGTCCCATTCATCAACGATAAAAATATATGTTTGATTATATCTTGTGTATATTCTTTCTAATGTGGTTGCCAAATCTTTAAATATATATAATGATTCATCAGGATAATCCCATTTAAGTTCCTCTATAACACTTATTGTTAGTCTTTTTTTAAGTTCGTCTATTGATTTAACACGACTAAGTATTTTTTGAACATCAAAATATATGACATCATGTTTATTAAGATGCTCATGATAGGTAGGACGTTGTGCAATTTTTAAATCATCAAATAAAGAAGATGAATCACAACCTTTAGAATAGTATGCAACTAGCATATTTGCATCAACACTTTTACCAAATCTTCTAGGTCTAGCAACACAAATGAAACGATCCTCAATATTAATATATTGGTTGACTGTTTCAATCATTAATGATTTATCAACAAAAATATTTCCATTTCTTAATAATTGGAAGCTTCTATTGTTTGGATTGATATACATTCCCATACTAGCACCTCCTCTTAATCTATTATAACATATATCAAGCATTTCTTATAGTATCATTTTAATAGCTAATTTTAATATTTTTTAAAAGTGACACAAAAGTTACACATCAATTTGATATAGTGTACAAGGATGATAAAGGACCTCATATTTATCATCTATAATTCAATCCTTTTCCTCTATATCAAGGAAAAAACATAGGTGCAAGCCCTCATCTTGCACCTATTTTGTTTATAATTTTATTGGTTACTTCCTCTAATGAAGAATCATTGATAATATGATAATCACAGGCGTCAAGATATAATTGACGTCTTTCTTCATCTAAACGATAGAGTTTATCAGCACCTTCTTTAAGTAAAGGTCTGGTTGATGTTTCAACATCATCTACTATTAAAGAAATGGGTCTATCTAAATAGAAGATGATACCATTTTGTTTTAATAACTCTACATTCTTCTTTCTTTTGATGACACCACCACCAGTGGATATCACATATCCAGATAGCCTGGCCATATCTTGACAACATTGTGTTTCTCTATCTCTAAAATAATCCTCACTTATATCAAACATTTCATTAATGGTCATTTGAAATTTTTCAACAATGTAATCATCCATATCTATTAAAGGTCGGTTTAGTTTTTCAGCTATAAGCTTCGATATGGTTGTCTTACCGCTTCCCATAATACCAACCAATATAATATTCTTATCTAACATAATGACCCAATATCCTTAATGTATTCGTATGTGCTTTCATACGTTCTAATACTTGAATGATTTCATAATCGTCTAAACTACCTTCAAAATCAACATAGAAATAATATTCCCAAGGTGTATGTCTAACAGGCCTTGATTCAATTCTAACCATATTGATTTGATGATCATTGATGATTTTAATAACTTGATATAAAGCTCCAACTTGATGCTTGGTTGTAAAGACAATACTAACACAATTGGCTCCTTCAACACGTTCTAGATATTTTGAGAAAACAATAAAACGAGTTGAATTGGTTTTAACATCTTCAATATTTTCACCTATGACATCCAAATTATATAGCTGAGCGGCATGGACTGAAGCAATGGCTCCACAATGTTTATCATTCTTTTGGGCAATATATTTAGCTGCTTCAGCTGTATCAGTGTATTCATGAGGCGTAATGTTATGAGCTTGAAGATATTGAGAAGTTTGAAGTAATCCCTGAGGATGGGAATAAACGTCTGTAATATCTTCTAATTTGGCACCTTTGATACCTAATAAATGTTGAGATACACGAATATGCTGTTCACCAACAATATAAAAGCCATAATCTCTAATACAATCATAATTATCATTAATAGCACCCGTTGATGAATTTTCTAATGGAACAATACCATAATCAATTTCATCATTATTTAATGCATCATAAACATCTTCAAACTTTGTATAATGTTTTCTTTGTGCTTCTTCACCAAAATAGATTCTTAAAGCCAGTTCCGAAAAAGCTCCAGGAACACCTTGAAAACCAACACGTAAATGATCTTTTTTAGGTTCTTTAAGCTCTATAGTATGTTCGACAGGAATAAATGACGCTTGATAAGATTTAGAGATATTCATCAGATCCTGGATATAATTTTTAGCATATTCTTTAAGATTTTCATTTTGTAGTTGTGAAACAGTTTCATTTATAACTTCATTTTCTCTATTTGACTGGAATATTTCCATATTATGAGCAAGTTTGTATTCAACAACCTGTTTAGATAAGCCCATACGTTTTTCAAATAATTGAAGCATTTGTTGATCAATATCATCTATTTCATTTCTACATGTTTCTAAGTCTTTCATATTTAACCTATCATGTCCAAGATACCTAAAGCTGCCATTGATTCTACAACGACAATTGCTCTTGGAACGATACATGGATCATGCCTTCCTGTAATTTGTAATGTTGTGTTTTCTTTTGTCTTGACGTTAATCGTTTGTTGGGTTTGTGAAATGGATGGTGTTGGTTTAATACCAACACTAAAGATAATAGGCATCCCATTACTAATACCACCCGTTATTCCTCCATTGTTGTTGGTTTGTGTTTTAACTTTATCATTGTCATAGTAATAACTATCATTGGCTTCATGTCCATAAAGTTTTGTCATATCTTCGCCTAACCCAAAGCTTACGCTTTTAACAGCTGGAATACTAAACAACAATGGTGATAAATGCGCTTCAATAGAATCAAAGAACGGATTTCCAATTCCTGCAGGAACATTCACAATAGCACATTCAATTTTACCACCAACAGAATCCTGATTCACTCGCGCTTCTTCAATTACATTTTGCATCTTATCAAATATGTTGTCGTCTATTGTAGGATAAGGTTTTTGTAGTAATTTTTCTAAATCATGGTCTGTCACATCTACCCCAAAACGTTGATCTTCGACATCTTTGATGCTTTGAATATGCGCTCCTATGACAATACCTTTTTGTTTGAGTATTTGTTTCGCAACACTACCAGCAAAAACAATAGGTGCCGTTAATCGACCAGAAAAATGGCCTCCACCTCTTACATCATTGAATCCCTGATACTTAATATAAGCTGGATAATCAGAGTGTCCTGGTCGCATACATTCTTTTAATAATGAATAATCCTTAGAATGCTGATCGCTATTATAGATTAAAGCACATAGCGGTGCACCTGTTGTTATACCATCTAAGATGCCACTCATGATTTCTACTTCATCTTTTTCAATGCGTGGTGTAGACATTTTGTTTTGACCAGGAGCTCTACGTTTCATATTCTTATTGATTTCATCCATATCTAATTTTATACCAGCAGGTAAATTTCCTATAACTATACCAATAGCTTTACCATGACTTTCACCAAATAGAGATAATTCAATATTTGTTCCCCAATTAGCACTCATCAAATGTTCCTCCTAACATTTTAAAATCATCCCAAAAACTTGGATAAGATTTGGCTACACAATCCTTGTTGTCAATGACAACACTACGTTGACAACGCGAAGAAGCAATCGCTTCCATCATCGCCATACGATGATCATTATAAGACGATACTGCTCCTCCCTTTAAATGACTACAACCTATAATCTCCATAGAATCTTCATATTCCTTGGCATTGCCACCTAATGCATGAATAACTTCTACTGTAGCTTTTAAACGATCACATTCTTTGATACGCAAACGTCCAATATTTTCAATGAGTGTTGTTCCTTGAGCAAAACAACAGGCTATCGCCATAATTGGAATAATATCGGGACATTGTGATCCATCAATAACAATGCCATGTAATCGATCACATGTCATTTGATAGCCGTTTTCTTTTTCAATAAGCTTGCCACCCATTTTCTCTAAAAAATCTATCACAACTTTATCCCCTTGACGGGAATCTAAATTTAAATCTTTTAAAACAATATCATTCTTTAAAGCTCCAGCCACCAAATAGAAAGCTGCTTGTGAAAAATCTGCTTCTACACGATAATCATGACTCACATATTCCTGATGACCTGGAATAATCAATTCCTGATAATCATGATTAATAACATGAATATTAAATTGATTCAACATTTGTAATGTTAAGTCTATATAGCCTTTAGACTCTAAAGGTGATGTGATGATAATCTTGGAATCTTTTTCAAGTAGTGGTAAGGCAAATAACAAGCCACTAATAAATTGTGATGACACATCACCTGGAATTTCAAATATATCAGATGATAATTGACCATCAATATCTAAATCTAATACATGATTCTTATAGCTATAAGTGATACCTTGTTTATCAAAAATATCATAGAAACCATTCAATGGTCTTTCACCTAAACGCTTCGCACCCATAAAATGAACATTGTTATGATGAACCAATGATACAGGTATCATAAACCTTAATGTTGAACCACTTTCAAAACAATCTATTTCACATTGATGATTAGTATAAGTAGTGGATCCATCTATGATCAATGAATCCTGCTTTTCTATAATCGTAGTACCTAAAGCTTTCATCGCTGAAATAGTCGCTATAATATCTTTAGAATATTCAATATTGGTGATCGTACTCATTCCCTTAGCAAGCGAAGCACAGATAATCGCACGATGAGCCATACTTTTAGAAGGTGGTACAGTCACTGTACCACTTAATTGTTGTGGTGTAATAACAATTGCCATTTATATGACCTCCACTTCATCTATGAATGATAAATCACTAGGATAAACATAATATTCTCCTATTTCTTTAAGTAAAACATAATTAAGTTTAGAATGAATATTCTTTTTATCTAAAGACATGGCTTTCTTTAATTCTGCCGTTGATACATGGGATTCATAAGGTAAGTGATATAAAGATACGACTTTCTTAATTTGATCACTGGTACCATGCTCACTTAAGCCTTTTAATTCGGCAATATGGGTTAATTGTACCATACCAATACTAACAGCTTCACCATGAGAATAAGTTTCATAATGATAATATTGTTCCAAAGCATGACCAAGAGTATGACCAAAATTGAGTGATAAACGATCACCAAAATCAAATAAATCTCTTTCCACTACTATTCGTTTCAAATCCACACAACGATATATAATATCATCTATATCTTTATATAATTCTTTAAATGATCCATATCCTGCTAAATTATCAAACAATTTCTTATCAAATATACAACCATATTTGATCACTTCACCCATACCATCATTGATAAATCGCTCTTCTAGTGTTTGCAAGGTCAATGGATCAATCAATACCATTGAAGGATGCTTAAAAGCACCAATTAAATTCTTCCCTTCAGGTAAATCTACCGCAACTTTTCCCCCTACACTAGAATCAACTTGAGCCAATAATGATGTCGGAATCTGAACAAACTTCACACCTCTTAAATAAGTACTAGCTACAAAACCTGCCAAATCACCAATAACACCACCACCTAAAGCAATAATCAAATCTGTTCTCGTAAGATGAAAATCTAATATTTGCTTATAAATACTTGGTAAAATATCAAATCTCTTTGATTGTTCACCATGTTCTACAATAACATGATTCACTTGATAAATTTGACTCAATTGATTTTCTATTTTATCCCCATAGTAGCTATAAACTCGATCATCTGAAATAATCATGATCTTACTACCATTAAAAACAGGTTCAATATAGGTATTGATACTATCCAATAAACCTTGTTGAATATATATTGGATAACTATCTTTTCCTAAATTCACTGTCATTTCCATGAATGATCACCCCTAATAATATTATAATTCTTTACCTACGACTTTCGCAATACCTGCTAATTGTTGTAACAACTCTGTATATTTCTCTGGTTTTAATGATTGTGGTCCATCACATAATGCCTTTTCTGGATTGTTATGCACTTCTATCATCAAGCCATCTGTTCCAGCTGCTACTGCTGCTTTAGCCATTGGTTCAACCAACCACCATTTTCCTCCTGCATGAGATGGATCAATCACGATTGGCAAGTGTGTCATCTTCTTCAATACTGGTATAGATTGCAAATCTAAAGTATTTCTTGTATATGTTTCAAATGTTCTGATACCTCTTTCACATAAGATGACATTTAGATTACCACTTGCCATAATATATTCTGCACTCATGATCCATTCTTCATATGTGGCACATAAGCCTCGTTTAAGAAGGATTGGTTTGGTACATCTTTTTCCTACTTCCTTAAGTAAATCAAAGTTTTGCATATTTCTTGCACCAATCTGTACCAAGTCTACCTTTTCATTGAATTCATCAATATACTTGGCATCCATGAGCTCTGATACAATAGGAAGTCCTGTTGCTTTTTTAGCTTCCACTAAAATATCCAAGCCATCCGTACCCATACTCTGGAAAGAATAAGGACTTGTACGTGGCTTAAAAGCGCCACCTCTAAGCATATTGGCACCTGCTGCTTTTACAGCTTTAGCTATCTCTGTGACTTGTTCGACTGATTCCACACTGCATGGACCAGCAATCAAAGCCAAATGATCACCACCGACTTTAACACCCGCTACATCAATAATTGAATCATCAGGATGAAAAGCACGATTGGCTAATTTATAAGGTTCACTAACCTTCATCACTTTTTCAACAACTGGTGATACTTCTATAGATTTTGGATCAACCTTTGTTGTATCACCAATAATACCACAAATGGTTTGTTCTTCCCCTACGACAATATGTGTAGATAAACCTAAGTCCTCTACATTTTTGGCTACCTTGTTGACATCAGCTTCACTTGTTTTTTGTTTAAATACAATAATCATAATCTATTTTCTCCTTTTCAATATTCTACTGTATAAATAAAAAATCTCTCATCCCATAAGGACGAGAGATATAATCTTCGTGTTACCACCTTAGTTCATCTATATATTACTATATAGACCTCATGAAGTACGCCTACTATTAGGTTCATACTCTGATGCTTTAACGGGCATTCCCGGACAAGCCTACTTTTATTTCAGCCGTCTACTCCAAGATGAATTCAACTATATCGTAACGTTTCTTTACACCAGCCAGAAACTCTCTATGCTTATTCAAATAGTCTACGCTTCTTTTCACTGTATTTATATCAGTAGTTCAATATAACTATACTATGCTTAAATAAGATATTTGTCAACAATTTTCAAAATTTGAACATAAAAAAGGATCAATCCCGTATTGTAAAATGAAACTGGAATTAAGGGAAGGCTGATTTGGAGGGCAGCC
>JAJQDJ010000024.1 GCA_021202205.1 Erysipelotrichaceae bacterium | reverse complement strand
GAAAGGAACAGGTAGTGAAAAGCCTAAATATTATACCAAGCTTTGACACTACCTAATAATGATAGAGGTGATCATATGGGAACTTATCTAAATCCTGATAATATAGAATATATTGAAACATATAACAATCCAATATATGTAGATAAATCTTTACTTATAAGTCATATGAATGCACGTATTGGTACAAAAGAAAAATTTATATGTGTAGCTAGACCAAGAAGATTTGGCAAAAGTACAGATGCAACTATGCTACTTGCCTATTATTCAAAAGGTTGTGATTCTACTTCTTTGTTTAATAATCTAAAGATTTCTAAAGATCCTAGCTACAAAAAACATATTAATAAACATAATATCATCTTTATTGACATCATGGAATTTTATTCAGAGTTTAAAAATATTAAAGAAATGAGTGATTATATAACTAAAATACTCATAATGGAATTGAAATTGGAGTTCCCTAACGTTTTATTCTATGATGAAAATAATTTAAATTTATCAATGCGTAATATATATAGTCAAACAAAAGAAAGATTTATTCTTATATTGGATGAATGGGATTGCGTATTAAGAGATAAAGAGGCTACTGAGGAAAAAAAGAAAGAATTTTTAGAATTTTTACGTAAATTATTTAAAACACAACCATATGTAGAATTGGTTTATATGACAGGTATATTACCTATTAAAAAATACGGTGATGAAAGTGCTCTAAATATGTTTGACGAAGTTTCTATGCTTGATCCTTTGGGATTAGAGGAGTTTATGGGATTTACTGAAAAAGAAGTTAAATATTTATGTGAAACTAATCATATGGATTTTAAAGAAATGCAGCAATGGTATGATGGTTATCATTTTAAAAATGGTATATCTATCTATAGTCCAAGATCAATTGTACAAGCCTTAATTCATAAAGAATGTAAAAGCTATTGGACAAATACAGGAACATTTGGGACATTGAAAGATTATATCAAAGAAAATAGAGATGGTTTAAAAGATGCTGTAATTGATTTACTTGCTGGTAAAAGCTTAACCGTCAATACCAAGACATTTCAAAATGATATGTCTAAGTTCTCTTCGAAGGATGATGTATTAACTTTGCTTATACATTTGGGCTATCTTAGTTATGATAGTGTCCAACAAGAAGTTTGTATACCTAACAAAGAAGTTATTGATCCATTTGTACAAGCAGTAAGCCAGTTAAGCTGGGGACAACCATCTATTGCATTTACAAATTCTATGGATTTATTAAAAGCAACATGGAATTTAGATGAAGATAAAGTAGCTCAATATATTGAAGAAGCTCATTTGGAAACCTCCATCATTCAATATAATGATGAAAACGCATTAGCTTATACAATCTATTTTGCCTATATAGCTGCAAATAATTATTATACACCAATAAGACAAATGCCCACAGGCGAAGGTTTTGCTGATATTGCTTATATCCCATATGATTCAACATATCCGACTATTATCGTAGAACTTAAATGGCAGGACAGTCCTGAAACAGCAATTAATCAAATTATAAATAGAAAATATTGTCATGGTTTAAAACATTATAAAGGAAATATATTATTAGTAGGTATTACCTACAACAAAGATTCAAAAAATAAAGATTATAAAAAACATTATTGTAAAATTATAAAAGCAAGTATTGATTAAACAATACTTGCTTTATTCACTTATCCTAAATACACTTCCTTCGACAAACAACTCAATATAACCACTATCAACTTGTTCTTGCGTTAATGTCATAGCCAAATAAATTGTTCTTGTTGTTTGTGCATCAACACTACCTGATTTTGATATTTTCTTATGATTTTCACTCTCAATAATAATTTGTGATTGGACACTTTCATCATCCATCTCATAGACACAATAAAGATATTCCCTAGGATTTATACTCTCTTCGCTATCATTTCTTAAATCCAACTTTAATATCAAAAACACTTCATCTTCATTATCTAGTGGTATATAACTATAAACTAATCCCTTATCAGATGGTGTTATTTGTGTATCAGTATAAACATCAATAAGTGTAATCATTGACTGCGATAAATTAATTTCATCACCTATAGTTTTTTCTTCATTCACTGTCGTTTCTTCATAAGTAGAAAAAGTATAAATATAACTGGTTTGATTGAGTACCCTCAATTCCAAAGATATATCATTCTTTAATTGACTTTCTTCCATTTCACAATACATATGAACGTATCTTTCTTCACCACTTTTTAATGTATCAGTTGTACTTAATGAATTATAGTTATTCGATTCAATAGCCAAATGAATATCATAAGATAACTTATTCACCTTAAAATATACTGAAAATATATCATTTAGTTCATAGTCCTTATCTGATATATTATTGACTTTCATAACCACATCCACAAATGAATAATCATCCTGAGACACTTCTATGCTTTCATAATCATTATTTTTATTTGTAGGTGTAATGGCGTCTACCTCTTCATTACTCACAATTGTATATTCTAATGTATCTTCAATAGTATATGTTTCATTTTCAAGCATCGTTTCACTTGTTGATTGCCCCTGGCATCCAGTTAATAAGATACACATCAATAATATGATTCCTAATCTTTTCATTATTTATCACCTACTCATATTCTATCAAAATATGACAAAATAAGAAATACAAAAACCAAGATTTTTAGTCTTGGTTTAACCGATAACTCTAGCTTTAATAACATTTTCCAAATTTTGGAAATGTTCTACATCTACTTTATCATTCGTATCTAAAATTGTATAAGCATAATCACCCTTAGCACGATTTGTCATGTTTTCAATATTAATTTGTTCATTAGCAAATAAAGTTGCGAATTGTGCTAACATATTAGGAACATTCTTATGAATAATACAAATACGATATTTTGTTGTACGTGGTTCATTGACCATTGGGAAATTGACTGAATTGATAATATTACCATCTTCTAAGTAAGCTTTCATTTCATTGACAGCCATTCTCGCACAATTGTCTTCAGATTCAGGTGTAGAAGCACCCAAATGAGGCATAACAATAATATTTTCTTGATCAATAATATTTGGTGTACAGAAATCAGTAACATATTTAGCTACCTTACCTGATTTAACACCATCCAAGATAGCAACTGAATCGACCAAATCAGCTCTTGCAAAGTTTAAGATACGCACTCCATCTTTCATCTTAGCAATGCTTTCAGCATTGATCATTCCCTTTGTTTCTTTTGTGCTTGGTGCATGTAATGTAATATAGTCGCACTCACTAAAAATAATATCAGTTGTTGGGGCATTCTTAGCCCATTTGCTTAATCCCCATGCAGCATTCACTGAAATATAAGGATCATAGCCATAAACATCCATACCTAATTTAATAGCAGCATTAGCCACATTAACACCAATAGCACCTAAACCAATAATACCCAATTTTTTACCTTCAATTTCAGGACCAACGAACTGGCTTTTGCCTTTTTCTACCAATTTAGCTGCATCCATTTTACCTTTTAATGTCTTAGTCCAATCAATACCTTCTAAAACACGTCTTGAGGATAGTAATAAACCACATAACACCAATTCTTTAACTGCATTAGCATTGGCACCTGGTGTATTAAACACAACAATACCTTGTTCACTACATTCATCTAAAGGAATATTGTTAACACCTGCACCAGCTCTTGCGATAGCTTTTAAATTGTCATTTAAAGTATATTCATGCAAAGAAGCACTACGTACTAAAATACCATCTTCGTTTTCAATATCTTCTCCTAAAGTATATTGATTATTGAATAATTGAAGACCTTCAGGAGAAATCTTATTCATTAACTTAATGTTATACATTATTTATTCTCCTCTTCAAATTTCTTCATAAATTCTACTAAATATTCAACACCTTCAATTGGCATAGCATTATAGATAGAAGCTCTAATACCACCTACTGATCTATGACCTTTTAAGTTCGTCATACCAGCCGCAATAGATTCTTTAACGAATTTTGCATCCAAATCCTTATTAGGAGTAGTAAATGTCACATTCATGATAGATCTATTATCTTTATCACTATGTGCTTTATAGAAATCACTACTATCTAAATAATCATATAATAATTGAGCTTTCTTAACATTTATGTCTTGCATAACTTCTAATCCACCCAAGAAATCTATCCATTCTAAGACTAATCCTAATACATAGATAGAGAATGTTGGCGGTGTATTATACATAGAATCGTTGTCAGCAATTGTATTATATTCCATTAATACAGGAATATTCTCCTTATGATCAGCGATTAAATCTTCTCTTACAATAACAACACCACAACCTGCAATACCCATATTCTTTTGGGCTCCTGCATAAATCATACCATAATCAGAAACATTAATAGGTTTAGATAAGATATTAGAAGACATATCAGCTACAATTGGTACACCCTTGGTATCTGGTACATATTTCCATTCAGTACCAAAAATAGTGTTGTTAGCACATAAATGAACATATGAAGCATCTTCTCTAATATCTAATTCATCTTGTGTAGGAATATGTTTAAAATTATTCACTGAACCATCATAGGCAATATGAACATCACCAAACTTCTTAGCTTCAGTTGCTGATTTCTTTGAAAATTGACCTGTAACTACATAATCAGCTTTTCCATTTTTCATTAAGTTTAATGGAATTGTTGAAAATTGTTGAGTTGCCCCACCCTGAATAAATAAAATTTTATAATTATCAGGTATATCTAAAACTTTCTTTAATAATGCTTTTGTTTCATTAAAAATTTCTAAATAAGCTGCAGATCTATGACTCATTTCCATAACACTCATACCTGTGTCCTTATAAGATAACATTTGATCTGCTACTTTTTCTAATACAGGTTCTGGTAACATAGATGGACCTGCTGAAAAATTATATACTCTATTTGTCATTATGACGTACCCCCTTTTAAAGTATGTTGCTATTATATGTGATTTAGTTCACTTTGTCTAGTTTTATTATAAAAAAACGTCATTATAACACGTAATTTTCAGAATTTAACAAATTTTTGTTAATAAAATAACAATTATATAACTCTTTTCAAACGGTTAGACATGACAAATGCTAATGCCATCTTCAATAAATCAGGAATGATAAATGGGAATACACACCATCCTAAAACAATCCACAAGCTCACATCACCATATACAAACATAAACCAAACAGTCCCGAATACATAACATACAATAAGACCTACTAGCATAGAAATAATTTGAACAATAGAGCTATGACCGAAACACTCTTCAATCATCCACATGCTTAAACCAGAAAATAAAAAACCAATAATATATCCACCAGCACTTCCAAATAAAGAACTCAAACCCCCAGTAAAACCTGCAAAAACAGGCAATCCAATAGCTCCTAATATAATATATACCAATATAGCTAATGTACCCTTGTATCCTCCTAACATTAACACTGCCATAAAAACACCAAATGTTTGCATTGTAAAAGGTATCGTAGCAGGAATAGATATCCATGAACAAATAGCCATTAATGCTGCAAATAAAGCAATGTGAACCATATCAATTGTTTTTAATTGACACATAACTTACCTCCATTACCATGTGAAAAGTAGCATAAAGCAGCTTTATTGTCAATATTTTTTAACTTTATAGTTTACAATTAATTTTACATACAACATTTTTGTAATCAAAAAAAGAATCGAAAAAGTATGATAAAAACTATACTTTTTCGATTATATAAAACATAACTGTTTAATCTAGTTCAAACTGTCCTGTGTATAATTGATAATAACGTTGTTTTAAACTAATAACTTCATCATGACTACCTCGTTCAATAATTTGACCATGATCTAAAACCATAATAGCATTACTATTTCTAACCGTAGATAGACGATGAGCTATAACAAACACCGTTCTATTTTCCATCAATCTATCCATACCCTGTTCAATGAGTTTCTCCGTTCTTGTATCAATAGAGCTTGTAGCTTCATCTAATATTAGAACTAGTGGATTGGCAATTGCAGCTCGTGCAATAGCTAATAATTGACGTTGTCCTTGAGATAAATTCGATCCGTCACCAGAAAGCAAAGTATCATAGCCATTAGGTAAACGTTCAATAAAACTATGCGCATTTGCTAACTTTGCAGCTTTTATAACTTCATCCATTGATGCATCTAATTTACCATAACGGATATTATCAGCAATCGTTCCTGTAAACAAATGTGTATCCTGTAATACTATTGATATAGATTTTCTAAGATCATCTTTTTTAATAAGTTTAATATCTATACCATCATAAGTAATAGAACCACTCTCAATATCATAAAAACGATTAATAAGATTAGTAATAGTCGTTTTACCTGCACCTGTACTTCCTACAAAAGCAATCTTTTGTCTAGGCTTTGCAAATAAATTAATGCCTTTTAAGATTGGTACATTTTCTTCATAACCAAACTCGACATCATGAAAACGGACATCACCTTTTAAACGTATCAAATCAATAGAACCATCACCTCTAGGATGACGCCAAGCCCATTTGCCTGTATATTTCTTGCTTTCTTGAAGTGTACCATCTTCTAACACTTTCACTCTTGTAAGCGTCACATTACCTTCATCTATTTCTGCATCTTCTTTCATCATATCAAATATTCTTTCAGCCCCTGCTAAAGCAGCTAACAAGAAGTTTAATTGCTGAGTAAATTGATTAATCGGTAAAGCTGTTTGTCTAACAAAAACCAAATATGATGATAAATTTCCTAAAGCGATGGTCCCATTTAATGCCATAATTCCACCAACAATTGTCACAATAGCATATGCAAAATAGGAAATACTTACAACCGCTGGAATTGTATTGGCACTGGCTGCAACAGCCTCTGTCCCTGCATGTCTTAATGCATCATTATATTGATCAAACTGAATCATATTTTCTTCCTCGTGATTAAAAACCTTGACAACCTTTAATCCTGATACCATCTCTTCTACAAAGCCATTCAATTGTCCCATCGCATCTTGTTGAAGTTTAAAGTATCTTTTAGAACGTTTAGATAAATATTGAATGACAAAATACATCAAAATCATGCTAAACAAAACAATAATTGATAATTGCCAGCTTAATACAAAAATAAGTATAATTGTACCCACAATAGTAATAGCACTTTGAATCACGACATCAAAAGAATTGTTTAAGGCATCTTGAATAGTATCTAAATCATTGGTAAAGTGCGACATAATCTCACCATGAGTATGTGTATCAAAATAATGAATAGGTAATGTTTGCATTTTACTGAATAAATCTTGTCGCATCTCTTTAACTATCTTTTGGGCTGTACGACTCATCAGTTGCTTATAAATGCCAGTTGCAGTGGCACCAACAAAATAAACAATAGCCATTAACATAATAAAATGCATCAAACCATCAATATCACCACTTAAAACATAATCATTCACAACCGTTTTAATAGAATACGTCCCCCATAAGCTAATACATGTACTTAAGATAACCAATAACGCAATCGTTGTAAGGGCATATTTATGATGACCAATATACTTTTTAAAAGACAAAAGTGTTTGACTCATATTTTGAGGTTGTGTTTTTTTAGCCATTATAATCCTGCTCCTTTCAATTGTGTATAGTAGATATCTTGATAAATCTTATTATGTTCTAATAACTCTTCATGTGTACCAATTTCATCTATATGTCCATCATCTAATATTACTATTTTATCAGCATGGAGGACTGATGAAACACGTTGAGCAATAATAATCTTTGTTGTTTCTTTTAAACTATCCAATCCTTCTCTAATGCATGCTTCTGTAGCTGTATCCACAGCACTTGTCGAATCATCCAATATTAATACCTTAGGATGCTTAAGCAAGGCTCTCGCAATACATAATCGCTGTTTTTGTCCGCCAGAAACATTCACACCACCTTGTCCTAAATCTGTATCATATTTATTAGGAAAACTATCAATAAACTCATCTACACAAGAAACATGACAAGCCCATGTCATATCTTCATCACTAGCATCCTTATTACCCCATAATAAATTATCTTTAATTGTGCCACTAAACAATGTATTCTTTTGCAATACCATACTGATATTATCTCTTAAGTAGGTTAACGGATAGTCTTTGACATTATGACCATCAATCGTTATTTGCCCTTCTGTGACATCATATAATCTAGGGATTAATTGTACCAAACTCGATTTAGCACTACCGGTGCCTCCAAGTATACCAATCGTCGAACCACTCGGAATATCCAAATTAATATCACTTAATACATATTGTTGAGCACTATCCTTATACTTAAAATAAACATGATCAAATATAATATCACCATTTTTCATAGTAACAGATGAATATGTATCAACAATATCAGAAGTCTCATCCAAAACTTCACAAATTCTTTCACAACTTGCGATAGATCTTGTGACCATTAAAAAGACATTTGACAACAACATAAAAGAATTAAGTATTTGTAAAACATAACTTAAAAATCCCGTTAATTCTCCTACTTGCATCTCACCATTAAATATCATTTGACCACCAAAATACAATATACAAACAATAGTAGTATACATACAATATTGAAATAATGGTGTATTGAGTACTTGCGTTGAAAAAGCTGATGTACTATGTTGTCTTAATTCATCATTTATCTTTTCGAACTTTTCTTCTTCATAACCTTCTTTAACATAAGATTTTACAACTCTTATCGCATTAAGATTTTCCTGTACAACTGTATTAACTTCATCAATACTTGATTGCATAAGCCTATATAATGGCCCTACATGAGATACAATTAGAAATAACCCTATCGCTAATATAGGTGAAACTATAATAAATATCAAAGATAATCTTACATTAATCATCAATGAAAAAACCAAACACATCAAAAACATAAATGGTGCTCTTATAAACGGACGCATACCATTGCATATCGCATTTTGAATAATAGTAACATCACTTGTCAGTCTTGTAATAAGTGATGATGTTTGAAAATGATCCATATTCTTAAATGAAAAATTCTGAACTCTCGCAAACTCATCTCTTCTAAGCTCAGCTCCAAAACCTTGTCCTGCTATAGAAGTAAATCTTGCATATAATCTTCCTAAAATAAAAGCAATAACAGCACAAAACATCATGATAACACCTTGTCTTATCATATATGCCTGATTACCTGTCGCAATACCAACATCTATCATATCAGCCATCAAAAAAGGAATAATCATCTCAAACACTGTTTCGGTTAAAATACATATAATTGCTAATATAAAATACTTCTTATATTTCATAGCATATGGCAACAATCTTTTCAGCATACAATCCCCCTAATCTATCTCTTTCCCTGTTAAATTTGTATAAACACGTGACAAATAATTCTCTAGCTTATCTTTTTCATCATCACTAAACCCTTCTAAAGCTATCGTTTCTACCTCTAGACAATGCTTATTCCATATTTCTAATGATTGTAATCCTAATTCTGTAATATTCAATTGATATGCTCTTTTATTACAAGAATCTATCGTTCTTTTTAACATTCCTTTTTCTTCTAAAGCATTAACCATTTTGCTTGCAGTAGCATTTTCAATATCACAATTCAAGGCAATATCTTTTAATTTTGAATCAGGATGATTCTTTAAATATTTCAAAACTTTAGGTTGTCCTGGTGATAAATGAAAAACCTCCATTTGTTCCCAATTCTTATGACGTATAGCATGATGTGCTTTAAATAATAAATAATTCAATGGTTCCACTTTTCTCTCCCCTTTAACTTTTAATTTAAATATGCATAATTAGAATCGATATCTTTATGACATCTTTGAAGAATTGCATAACTTAGTATTTCTAAGCAATCCACAAAATAAAAATCAAGATTCAATTCCTTTTTCACAACCGACAAATCTGTACAACCCAATATAATAGCTTGAGCATGATTATTTTGTAGATATGTTGAAGCTTCATCAAAAGCCGAAGTTGTAATATCATTTCCACTTTTTACATCATCATAAATAACATGCATCACATTTCTTTGATTATGTTCATCGGGTACAATAACATCAATATTGTTCCTATTTAATTCTTTTTGAAATATTTTTGTTTGAATTGTCCCATCTGTTGCCATTAATCCAACTTTAGAAATATGCTTTCTTCTTAAATACTGAACTGTTTCATCTATAACATTGATAATATCAACATTCAAATGAATCTTTAATGCACCATAAAAATAGTGAGCTGTTACACAAGGAATACCTATAATATTGCACCCTTGCTCAATCAAATGATTACCAGACACCAACAATTGATAAATAGGATTATCAAAACTCTTACCTAAAATATAATCCGTCCTATCATAAATTGCAGGATAATTATGAATAATCAATTCTAATTGTTCTTGATCTTTTTTTGCATCTGTCATTTTAACAATCAATTCATACAAATGAGCTGATGCCAATGATCCCATACCACCAATAATACCAACTTTCTTCACAAAACCACTTCCTATATGATTATATTTAGTATCAATTCCCCATTATACCATATAGGCGCCACTATTGTTAGCTTGCTAACATTTAGCAAGCTAAGTATATAATAGAATAAAGAATATGTCAATGTATGAAATAATTTCATTTTTTTGTCAATAATATTTACATTGATATTAGGGCATAATTCTTGAAAATCAAAATAAGAATGTTATAATACATAGGAATATATGAAAGAAGGTCGATACTTATGAGTAAAGTTGATATTATATCTGGCTTTTTAGGAGCTGGAAAAACAACACTTATTAAAAAATTAATTAAGGAAAGTTTAGGACAGGAACAAGTTGTCCTTATTGAAAATGAATTTGGAGAAATCGGTATTGATGGTGCATTTTTACAAGATGCATGTATTGAAATTACTGAAATGAATTCAGGTTGTATCTGTTGTTCATTAGTAGGTGATTTTGCAGAAGCATTGAAGAAAGTTGTATCTGAATATCATCCTGATCGTATTATGATTGAACCTTCAGGAGTAGGAAAGCTATCAGATGTTATCAAAGCAGTTGAAGAAGTTAATGATGATGAATTAGTTTTGAATAGTTTTGTAACCATTATTGATGCTAAGAAATGTCGTGTTTATCATAAGAATTTTGGTGAATTCTTTAATAATCAGATTGCTTATGCTTCTTCCGCTATCTTAAGTAGAACTCAGGATGTTGATAGTGATAAACTTCAGGATGCTATTAATATTGTTAAGGAGCTCAATACAACAGCTAATATTATTACGACACCTTGGGATGAATTAACTGGTGATACAATCTTAGAAGCTATTGAAAATAAAGATTCTTTAAAAGAAATCTTACTGAAAGAACAAGCTGAAAGCGAACATGAACATCATCACCATCATCACCATGAAGAACACGAACATCATCACCATCATGATCACGATGAACATGAACACCATCATCACCACCATCACGATCATGATCACGAATGTGGTTGTGGACATCATCACCATCATCATGATGCTGATGAAATCTTTACAAGCTTGGGTATTGAAACAATCAATACTTATACAGAAGATCAATTAAAAGATATTTTAAATACTTTGGCTAATTCTAATGAATATGGTGAAATATTAAGATCTAAAGGCATTTTACCTACACCAGATAAAAAATGGTTGCATTTTGATTTAGTCCCTGGTGAATACGAAGTTAGAGTTGGTCCAGCTGACTATACTGGTAGACTTTGCGTTATTGGTAAGGATTTATTAGAAGATAAAGTTAAAGATTTATTTGGAGTTCAATAATGGTTACACGTGTATATGTTTTTACAGGGTTTCTAGATAGTGGTAAATCTTCATTTATCGCTGATACTGTATTAGGTACTGATTTTTGTGAAAACGAAAAAACTTTGTTATTGGTGAGTGAAGAAGGCGAAGTTGAGTTTAAGCAAGAAGCTTTTGAACAAATGGAATGTGATTTGGTTTATGTTGATAGTCCATTAGAAATGACAACTGAATATTTAGAATCATTAGATGATAAATATCAGCCTACTCAAGTATTAGTAGAATATAATGGTATGTATAATGTTGATGATTTTCTTACACAGAAATTCCCTAACAACTGGGAAATTGTACAAATACTCACAACTATTAATGCACAAACATTTAATCTTTATATTCAAAATATGCGTTCATTGTTGTACCAACATGTTTTACATACAGATTTATTAATATTTAATCGTATTAGTGAGAATACTAAAAAGTCATTCTTACGCAATAATATCAAAGCTATTAATGCACAATGTCAAATTATCTATGAAATGGAAGATGGTTCTATTAATACATTAAGCGATGATGAATTACCATTTGATATAAATGCTGATGAGTTAAATATTTTAGATCACGATTTTGGTTTGTTCTGTATGGATACTATGGATCATCCTGAAAGATATGAAGGCAAAACAGTAACTCTAAAAGGTAAATTTATAGGCTTAGATAAACAATTAGATAATTGTTTCGTAATGGGTCGTATGGCTATGGTTTGTTGTGAACAGGATACTTCCTTAGTCGGCATGGTATGTGAACATCCTTTAGGGGAAAAGCTTGTACCTAATGAATGGATTAAGGTTAAGGGCAAGATTTACTTAGATTATGATCCTGAAATTAATGGAGATTTCTGTATATTAAAAGTGGATGAACTAAACGTTGTTCCTCCACTTGAAAATGAATATGTCACTTTTGATTAGGGCTACTTAGTAGCAATGTCATTAAGTTAAGATTTGGTGACATTCCCCTTCTCAAAAATGAGAAG
>JAJQDJ010000096.1 GCA_021202205.1 Erysipelotrichaceae bacterium | reverse complement strand
CCCTCCAAATCAGCCCTCCCTTAATTCCAGTTTCATTTTACAATACGGGAAATTGTGAAATTATAGATGATATCTATTTTTATCTTTTTTTATGACGCAAAATTTGATATAATTACTTTCAAGTGTGGTGATGATATGCGTTTAGAATTGAATTTAGATAGTATTGCATTATTATTATATTGTAGTGATGTTATTGAGACTAATATGTGTTTAACCAATGTTGAATGGTTGAGTGTCGAAAAAACACTTAAAGCTGAAACCAGAAAAACACCTTCACGTTTGTTGAATATAAGTGAAGATACATTGGTCAATATTTATCAATTTGATGAACATATAACACAAAAGATACTCTATCGTTTATCATTACTTAATGAGCTATTATATGCCTTGTCACATTTAGAAAATATGGGTATCATGATAACAACTATCTATGAAGATAATTATCCTAGAATATTACAAACAAAACTTAAAAAGAATATCCCTTTCTATATATATTATGTTGGTCATATATCATTAATTAATAAACCTATGATATCAATATTAGGATTACAAAATATCGGTAAAAAGCAATATTCTTTTGTAAAAAATTTTGTTTCTAAAATCCATAATGAAAACTATACATTGATTACTAATGATAGTAAAGGAACAGAAGTCTATGCTTTGAAAACAATGATGCGTCTTGGTGGTCAGGCTATCTGTTGTTTAAATTGCCACTTATATGATAAAAAGAAAATTTATTCAAAATATATTAAAAATAATCAATTATTATTAATCAGTGCTATTAATCCCTATAGTGATTTTAATGTTACCAATGCTTTGTATTGTAATAGTTATATAAGCTGTTTGAGTGATATACAGTTGATATCATCCGTACAAGCTAATAGCGGGGCTGTATGGTTTACGGCTATGCAAGTGTTACATTATAAGTGGTCAAAATTATTGGTGTTGAATGATTTTATGTATAGTGGCAATATTAAGTTACTAGAGATGGGAGCTATTCCTATATCGTATAATGATGTCAAATCGAAGCTTTCAATTATTGAATTGATAGATAAAAATAATACTGTAAAGGAGGAAGACAGGATTCAAGTAGAACAATTATCTATATTTGAATTAATGGATCAGAAATATGTATGAATTAGAAAAAAGATTTCATCAATTTCCAATAACTATGATTTTAATTGGTATATGTGTTGTTGTATATATTATTTCTTTTATATTATATGGACAAGAAATGAATGTTTATGAAGCTTTAGAATTTGGCGGATATAATCCGTTATATGTTGATTTTTATCATGAATATTATCGCTTGCTGACAAGTAATTTTATTCATTTTGGGATATTTCATTTATTAATGAATTGTTATTCATTATATAATTTAGGCTCTTTCATCGAAACATTCATGAATAAAGTTAATTATATTATTGTATTATTTGTTAGTGGTTTAGCAACAACAGGTATTCCATATATTTTGTATTTGTTTAATGGTTTTGGTAGTAATAGTGTAAGTGGTGGTATTAGTGGTGTGATATTTGGATTGATAGGTGCAATTATTGCATTAGCTATGGTTTATCACAATATTTTTGATGATGTATTAAGGCAATTGGCACCGAGTATTATTATTATGTTACTGCTGTCATTGACAATTTCATCTATTTCTATGTCAGGACATGTATGTGGTATGATAGGTGGCTTTGTTGCTACATATATCTTATTGAATACGATGAATGATCATAGACAGTATTATAATTAGCTAGGAGGAAGTACAATGGCTTTGAAAGATAAATATGAAAACTATAAACAAAGAAAAGAAGCTCAAAGATATTTTAGAAGCAATAATGATCAATTTCTTGATTCTTCTCAATGGATGAAAGTCATATTATATGGATTATTAGCTTCTATAGGTATAGGTGTTGTGTTAGGTTTGGTTATTTATTATACTCCTATTACAAGTTTATGGTTTTATATTATTACTGGTTATTTGGTTGCAATGGCTATAACGAAAGCATCTGGAGTACAATGTCAACAAGCTGGCTATGCTTCTGTTGTCTTTACATTTTTATCATATGTTTTCTCTATTATGACAATGTATGTTTTAGGCTATGCAAGTATAGGTTTTAATATCGGTCTTACAGGTATCATCAGTCTCATATGGCCAAGTATTAAATATATGTTTACTAGTAGTATTATTAGTATTATATTAATGATAGTAGGTTTATATGAAGCCTATATGGTTTCTAAGTGAAAGGTTTTATAAAATATTCATAAATAGTATAAAAATGTGCGATTAATCGCACATTTTTTAACAATCTGGCTAATAATATCTGGCTTTATAGACTTCAAATAATTCTGCAAATCTTTGAAAGTGTACTATTTCACGCTGACGCAAGAATGAAAGTGGGGATAGAACATCAGGATCATCTGTTTGATCCATTAGATTCTCATATGTTGCCCTCGCTTTTTGTTCAGCAGCTATATCTTCCGCTAAATCAGCCACAGGATCTCCCATTGAGGCAAAACAAAAGGCATTAAATGGGGTACCAGAAGCGTCAACAGGATATAAACCACAACCATGATCGGTATAATAGCTTTGTAAACCCGCTGCTTTGATATCTTCAATAGAAACATCACTTGTCAATTGATAAACGATGGCACAAATCATTTCCATATGAGCCATTTCTTCTGTACCTATATCTGTCAGCAAGGCTTTACCTTCATCATCTGGCATTGTATAACGCTGTGCTAAATAACGTTGAGAAGCAGCTAATTCACCATTTGGACCACCAAATTGTGTAATAATATATTTCGCCATTGATAAAGCTTTGTTTTTAATTGCAATAGGATATTGCAGTTTCTTGGAATAAATCCACATGTTATCTCCTCCTTATTGATATTCCCAAGGCCATGGGCCTTTTGTCCAATCAAATGGTATACCATTTGATTCTCTCACTTCTACAGGACCATACATCATAACAAATTGTTTTCTAGCCTCTTTTGCTTTTTTGGTATATTCCTCAAATAATTGAAGCATAGTTTCATCATCAGGATACAAATCTAGATATAAGTTTATTTCATGAGCAACAAATTCATAGATTTGTAATGTTAATAAGGCTTTTTGCTTTTCATTGGATGGCTGTAAATAGTAATTAGAAAATCCTTTATAGCTCATATAGAGATTTTTAAATAGGTTTCCTAATGTAAGTGCTTCTTTGGGTTCAAATAATGGTGGCTGATTAGGCGTGAAATAATTGGCATTAAAATTCATATTAACCTCCTTCATGACATAATATGCTATTATTTTTAAATGGTGATAATTATGTTTAAATTGAGTTCACATTGTATTTCTATAATGTGTGTAGGGGTGGTTTGATGAAGGTTCAGGTTGTTTATACATCACATTGTAAAAACGGAAAACTTTTAGCCGAAGATATGGCCAGATACGCTCGCACTTATGCCAAACCACTGACTGATTTTGATTTTAATGAAGATGTGGATTTATTAGTGATTGGTTTTGAAGAATATCCTTGTGTTAAAGATAAAGAATTAGAAGTATTTATTTCAAAGTTATCACGAAAACATATTAAGAATCTTGCTTTATTTAATTTATTTTATTTTAATACAAAAATGATGGATGATGTTATTACGTTATGTCATATGAATGATTTACCTTTAATGAGGGAAACCTATTCATGTAAAAAAAGCTTAAAACCTCATGCTTTACTCAATGATGATATTATTTCAGGTGGCAGGGTATATATCGAAGATATGGTCAATATCTGTAATCATTATTATTAAAAAAAATGAGCTGATTTCAGCTCATTTTATTCTACAACCATAGCATCAGGTATATATTTAACAGGATCATCCATATTAATATAATCATAGAATAATTTACCTTCAAAATGATTCAGTTCATGTTGTAAACAAATAGATAAGAAGCCTCTTGCAACAATTGTTACATCGCTATGAGTTAAAACATCATAACCCTTAACAGTGACTTTTGCATGTCTTGGTACAACGCCTTCAACCTCATAATTAACACTTAGGCATCCTTCACCATCTTTTAAATATGATTCTTTTTCAGTATAAGACACAATTCTAGGATTCACTAAAGCATAATCATCTGATTTCTTTAAATTACCATCACTATCACATGTAAGGACATGAATTGCACACATTCTCTTAGGAATACCTAACTGTATGGCTGCAATGCCAACAGCTGGTCTTAAATCATATTCTTCGCATTTTTCTTCATCTTGAGAATAGACTAGAAATTCATGCATATCTAATAATAACTGTTCATCTTCCTTGCTTAAAGGCATCTCAACAGGTAAAGATTTTTCCCTAATAATAGGATTATCATCTTCAATAATATCTTTCATTAATAACATATTTTCCACCTCGATATGTATTCTAACACAAAACACTATAGAAAGCCAATGAAATGAAAAAAGTATGCTAGAAATTCTAGCATACTTTTGTACATCCACAGATAATCAATAATAAAAATACAACGAGTACAATAGCAAACCAAGTACCACCACTACCGCCAAATGATCCACCACAGCTCATTGGATTATACCCATATACAGGATAATAACCACCATAACCGCAGCTACCATAATTATAGCATCCGTTCATAACAATCCTCCTTTCATCATAAAATATTCAGCTTCTATAAAATTGCTAGGGTTTCTACCTATTTATTATTTCAATTTTTTTGGATATCATGTATAATAAAAATTCAAAGGGGTGATAAAATGTACGATTATCCATTAGATTATACTTGGAGTACAGATGATGTCATTAATGTTATGTCTTTATATAATGCAGTAGAAAAAGCTTATGAAGAAGGCATTTCTAAAGAAGAATTGATGGATTGTTATCAGAGGTATATTCAAGTTGTAGATTCTAAGAGTGAACAAAAAAAATTTGATCAAGCTTTTCAAGAAGTTTCGGGTTATTCTATATATAAAGCAGTACAAACTGCTAAAAATAATGATTGGATCGATTTAAGATGAAGAAAATAAGATATATTATTGATTTAATAAGAAAAATATTTAAAAGTCGAGGAGTCGATCGTCCTATCTATTTCTGTATTATTTTATTAGCTATCTATGGTATTATTATGATTGGTAGTGCATCTGTAGGATCAACCGCTAAATATGGTTCTAATTATGCATTAATGAATATGGTCAAACAAGCTGTATTTGTGGTTATTGGTTTAGGAATAATGATCTTTTTTACAAGATGTTTTAAAAAATCATGGATTAATGAATATTCTACCTGGGTTCTATATGCTATTGGGTTTGTCATGTTGCTTGTTTGCTTGTTTTTTGAGGATGTTAATGGTTCTAAGGCTTGGATTCATATTGGTGATTCTTTTACGATTCAATCTTCAGAATTTATGAAGATTATCCTTATATTATTTTTATCATATCATTTTGGTGAATTGGAAGAATTTTGTACGATTCCTAAAAATATATCAATAGAAAAACGTCATAGCTTATATTTACGTAAAATTTGGTATTGTATTATTAGACCTATTATTGCATCATTAGCTGTGTTTGCAGTTGTTGTATTGTTACAAAGTGATTTAGGTAGTGGTTTAATTATTGCTTTTATATGTATTGGTATGTTTTATGTTACACCCAGATCTTTTTATCGTAAATTCAAGAAAATTTGTTCTGTATTATTAGCAGGCTTTATTGTGGTTTTTGCCTTTTTTGCAGGATTTGTCTTAAAATCACATCAATTAGCGCGTTTTACGAGTTGGCTTAATCCATTAAGTGATGCTTTGGGAGATAGCTATCAATTGGTCAATTCTATGATAGCATTCACTAATGGGGGTTTATTTGGTTTGGGTTTTGGTAGTAGTCAACAAAAATATGGTTTTATACCAGAATCCCATAATGATTTTATTGCTGCTATTATTTATGAAGAATTGGGATTGGTTGGTTTCTTATTATTTTTAATTCCATATTGTATTATTATTTATCGTTTATTTCAATATGGCTTAAAAATGAAAGATACCAAGAGCAAGCTGATATTATATGGTGTTGCTTTATATTTCTTTGCCCATTTAATTGTGAATGTTGGTGGTGTTTCTGGATTGATTCCTATGACAGGTGTACCTTTATTGCTTATTTCTTATGGTGGATCATCATTGTGGGCATCTATGATTGGTTTAGGTATCTGTCAATCTATTATTGCGAAATATAATAGAGATCTTTTAAAAGCACAAATTGAATAAATAAGCATATTCTACTATAGGTGAGAATATGAATATTGATGATTTTAAAACATTTATCAGAACGATTCCTGATATTAGGGAAGAAGTTGAAAACAGTCATTATACTTGGCAACAGCTCTATGAATATTATATTTTATATGGTGAAAAAGATAAAATATGGGAACCCTATAAAAAAACTCATAGTGATTTATCGAATATTTTGGAAATATTAAAAAATATTGATCTTAATGCTTTGTCTCAAACTTTTGAAGGTTTACAGCAAGTTCTTAGTCTATTATCTACATTTATCTCTAAGAATGACAATAAACCTTCATGGTATGATGATTAATGAAGATATGTATTTTTATATGAGGATGCATCCTCATTGGTATCTTATACTTTCTAGATATCCTGATAGAATAGATACATTTATCAATCACTATAAACAGGATAATCATTGTACTATTAATGATTATATATCTAAGATAGGAACACTCGTGCAAATGATAGAAATGTTAATTTAGGAGAAAATATGTTTGATATAATAGATGAACTTATAGAAGCTATTAAAAAAGATGAAACTTATATATCTTATGTAAAAGCTAACCATGCTTTAAACGATGCATCTACATTAACCCTTCTATCACGTCGTCAGACATTAATGGAAGACTATAACCGTTTAAAACAATATGAACAATATACTTCACTAGATGAAATGAAAAATGATATACAAGATGTTAATGCTCAAATCAATCAAAATGATATTATCATGAATTATTATCATTGCTATTATCAATTGAATGATATGTTAGAAAAAGTAACGGATATGATTTTTGAAAATATTAGTGATGAATTATTATTATCGAGGTTTGAATTATGAGGGTCATTGCTGGAAAATATCGCAGTAGGCGTTTAAAAACAGTTGATTCTTATTCTACTAGGCCAACTACTGATAAAAATAAGGAAAATCTATTTAATATGATTGGTCCTTATTTTCAAGGTGGTATATGTCTGGATTTGTTCGCTGGGAGTGGTGGACTTGGCATAGAAGCGTTGAGTAGAGGGATGGATGAGTTGTATTGTGTGGATAAGCAATATAAGGCGTTTCAAGTTATTAGAGAAAATTTTAAAAGTTTGAATATTGATCATGGTCATGTTTATAAGATGGATTACCGTAAAGCTTTAGAAAAGTTTAAGGATATGGGATTGGTATTTGATTTGGTTTTATTGGATCCACCTTATAGTATGAAAACGAATCAAAGTATTATTGATTATTTAGCAGATAATCATATGCTTAATAATCAATGTATAATCGTTATAGAAGATAAAATAGAAGAAGCATTAACATTTAATGCACCTTTTTACTTGTATAAACAACAAACTTATGGTATAACCATCTTACAGATCATTAAATATAAAGGAGAAAGCTCATGAAAGCAGTTTATGCAGGAACATTTGATCCTGTCACAAATGGACATTTAGATATTATTGGACGTGCAAGTCGTATGTATGATCATTTATATGTTACCATTTTTGATAATCCTGATAAAAAAACATTATTTACTTTGGAAGAAAGAATGGATTTATTGAGAAAGGTGACATCTCAATATAATAATGTTAGTGTTGATTATAGTGATGATCTAGCTGTTGAATATGCGAAAGATAAAGATGCTTTTGTATTGGTTAGAGGATTAAGAGCAACAATGGATTTTGAATATGAACTGCAATTGGCTTTTTGTAATTATTATTTAGATGATAGTATTGAAATGGTTTTTTTAATGACTAGACCAAGTCAATCATATATTTCTTCATCTTCTGTTAAAGAAATTGCTTTGCACCATCATAGTGTTAAGGGATTGGTATCTCCTGAAGTTGAAGAAGCTTTAAAGATGAAATTTGATGAATAGATATATTAATATATCTATTTTTTTGAATAAAAATAATGGAAGGAGAAATTGTATGAAGGGGATTGTTAATTTAAGTGATTTAAGTTTAGATGAGATTAATAACATACTTGATGAAGCTATTGCTTTTAAAAAAGGTAAAAAAGTCAATTATCATCGTCAAAAGGTTATTGCTAATTTGTTTTTTGAACCATCTACAAGAACACATTATAGCTTTGATATGGCAGAAGGAAATCTAGGATGTCGTATTCAAAATTTTGAAGCAATTAATTCAAGTTTAAAGAAGGGTGAAACACTCTATGATACTTGTAAGTTGTTTGAAAGTATTGGGTGTGATTGTTTGGTTATTAGACATACTGATGATGATTACTATAAGCAGTTGAGTGGATTAAATATACCTATTATTAATGCAGGTGACGGTAAAGGGAATCATCCTTCCCAATCATTATTGGATTTGATGACAATTAAAGAAGAGTTTGGACCTTTTGCTGGATTAAAATGTGTTATAGTTGGTGATATTTTACATTCTAGAGTTGCTCATTCTAATTATGATGTTATGCGTAGATTAGGTATGGAAGTTTATACAGCAGGTCCTTTAGAATATAAGCAGGAAGGCTATAATTTTGTGGATTTTGATGAAGTGATTGAAGATATGGATATCGTGATGTTGCTTAGAATTCAGCATGAAAGACATGCTGGAGACGAGAAATTTTCAAAGGAAAATTATCATCGTATTTATGGCTTATCACATGAAAGATATGATAGGATGAAAGATAGTGCTATTATCATGCATCCTGCACCTGTTAATAGGGATGTGGAAATTAGTGATGATTTGGTAGAAAGTGAGAAGAGTCGTATATTTACGCAAATGCATAATGGTGTTTATGTGAGAATGGCGATGATTCATAAGGTGTTGGAAGATGAATAATTATGTTTTAAAAAATGCTCATCTTTATAGAAACAATACATATGAAGATGTTGATATATTAATAGAAGATGGCATGATAAAAAATATTGATACAAATATTAAAAGTGATTATCCTACATATGATTTAAAAGGAAAACTTGTATGTCATAACTTTATAGATATGCATGTCCATTTAAGAGAACCAGGCTATGAATATAAGGAAACGATTGATACTGGAAGTTTGTCTGCCTTATATGGTGGTTATGGAACAATATGTGCAATGGCCAATACAAATCCATGTATGGATGATGTTGAAACAATTCAGGATTTTAGTAAACGTGTAAAAAAAGATGGACATGTCAATATTTATACTTATAGTGCTATAACCAAAGATCTTAAAGGTCAACAAATTGTTGATATGGACAAAAACCTTAAAGAAGATATCGTGATTGGTTTTTCAGATGATGGTAAGGGTGTACAAAGTGATAGTATGATGGAATCTGCAATGAAAAAGGTTGCAGAATTAGATAGTATCATTTGTGCCCATTGTGAAGATGAAAGTGAGTTGCATGGAGGATGCATCCATGAAGGTCGTTATGCAAAAGAGCATAATCTTATTGGTATTAATAGTGAATCTGAATTTAAGCAGGTTGATAGAGATATTCAATTGGTTAGAAGATATCATAATCGCTATCATGTCTGTCATATTTCCACAAAGGAAACTGTTGATCTCATAAGACAAGCACGAAAAGAAGGCTTACGTGTATCAGACGAGGCGACACCTCATCATTTGATACTGACTGAGGATAATATTAAGAATTGTCATCCTAATTACAAGATGAATCCTCCAGTACGTACTAAAGAAGACCATCAAGCCATTATTAAAGGACTCAATGATGGTACAATTCCTGTTATTTCTACTGATCATGCTCCTCATTCAAAAGAAGAAAAAATGCAACCTATATCACAAGCACCATTTGGTATTATAGGCAGTCAACATGCTTTTCCTTTATTATATACCTATCTTGTCAAAAAGAATCTTGTTTCATTAGAAACCATTATCAATGCTATGACTATAGGTCCTGCTAAAGTATTAGGAATTGATGCTCATGTAGAAATAAATAAAGTTGCAAATCTATGTATCTTTGACTTAAATCAATCATTTATCATCAAAGAAGAAGATATGAAATCAAAAGCTTGTAATACCCCATTTTTAGGTGTGACATGCTATGGTAAAATATATGGGAATATCCTCAATGGACAATTACATTTAATGGAGGACAATCATGAATAAATATCAAGGAATAATGACAATTATATCTAAAAAAGAACTTATTAAAGATGTCTATGAAATGGTATTAGAAGGGGATGGGGCCTCTTATATTACAACACCTGGCCAATTTATCAATATTAAACTCAATGATTCATTGCAACCATATTTACGTAGACCGATGAGTATATGTGATTATGATAATAAGCATATTAAAATTATTTTTAGAGTTGTTGGTACAGGTACTAAAATATTAGCTGATAAAAATATTGGTGATACTTTAGATTGTTTAACTGGTCTAGGAAATGGATTTACTGAAACAAATTATAAAAATGTCGTAGTGATTGGCGGAGGATTAGGTGTTCCACCAATGTATGCCTTAACCAAACAGTTAATCAATAAAAATATCAATGTTCATGTTATATTAGGTTTTAATGATCAATCATCTATATTTTATCAAAAAGAATTTAAAACCTTAGCACCTACTCATATAGCAACAATGGATGGTAGTGTAGGTGTAAAAGGAACAGTCATTGATGTTGTAAAGGAGTTGCCTTCTTTTGATGCTTATTATGCATGCGGCCCTGAAAAGATGTTAGAAGCATTAGTGCTCAATTATCCTGATAATGGATATCTTTCCTATGAGGCTCGTATGGGGTGTGGCTTTGGGGCATGCATGGGATGCTCTATGAAAGTTAAATCTCAAGCTTATAAACGTATATGTATGGAAGGTCCTGTCTTATTATCAAGCGAGGTGATTATCAATGGCTAATCTACACGTTACTTTACCAGGGTTAGATATGAAAAATCCGGTTATTCCAGCTTCTGGGACATTTGGCTTCGGTTATAAATTTGCGAGATTTTATGATTTGAATCTATTAGGATCCATGATGCTTAAAGGAACAACACTAGAACCACGTTATGGAAATCCATTACCTCGAATTGCGGAAGGTCCTAGTGGTATGTTGAATGCCATAGGACTGCAAAATCCAGGTGTTGATGCAGTTATGAATGAAGAATTGGAAAAGCTTAGACCTTTGTATCACGATAAAGTTATTGCCAATATAGGTGGTAGCGGAATTGAAGATTATGTCGAAACTGCAAAACGTTTATCTTCGCATGATATGGTAGGTGCATTGGAGCTGAATATTTCCTGTCCAAATGTTCATTGTGGTGGTATTCAATTTGGGACCAATCCTCATATGGCTGCAGAGGTTACACGAGCTGTTAAGGCTGTATCACAAAAACCAGTTTATGTGAAATTATCACCTAATGTGACAGACATTGTAGAAATGGCATTGGCAGTTGAAAAGGCTGGAGCTGATGGTATTTCCATGATTAATACATTAGTTGGTATGCGTTTTGATATAAGAACAGGTAAACCTATTATTGCGAATAAAACTGGTGGTTATAGTGGACCAGCGATATTTCCCGTCGCTTTACGTATGGTATATCAAGTATCACAGGCAGTTTCTATTCCTGTTATTGGTATGGGTGGTATTTCTAGTGGAAGAGATGCTATTGAAATGATGATTGCAGGTGCTGCAGCTGTTGCAGTAGGTTGTCAAAACCTTATTGATCCATATGCTTGCGTTAAAATCATTGAAGAAATGAATGAAATATTAGATCAACAAGGTATAAAAGATGTTAATGAAATAGTGGGCAAATCACATCAGTATTAAAGACAAGATTACTTGTCTTTTTTGATATGTAAATAATGTTTAAACACACCCTATTTAGGTAATACTAAATAGGGTGATTTCATGAAATTATATTTGCGTTTATTTTTAGTATCATTATTTTGGGGCAGTAATATTATTGTTATGAAAATAATTCTTAATGATATATCTTTTCTCATGCTTGCATTATTAAGAGTTTTATTATCCTTATTATGTTTAAGTATATATATGTTATATAAACGTATCACTCTTCATTATCCATATCATAAGCAAGCTTTGATTATTGGATTATTAGGTATTTATCTAAACTTTGTCTTTACTTTTATGGGAATGCAGGAAGTAAGTGGTCAAGGTAACGCATTTATGAATGCATTGGCTCCCATAGTTACTTTTGTATTCTCAATGATTTTTTTAAAACAAAAAGCTTATAAACATGATTATATAGCTTTAATATTAGCTTTACTAGCATTTCTAATCTCTATACATTTTGATATGACTAAAATCAATTTAGGAATTATCTATTTGTTTATTGGCATGATGTTGTATATGTTATCCAATGTTCTTATCCAAAAATTCCAGCTTCAACAATCCCTTACTTTAATATTCTATGAACTATTATATGGTTTTATGGCTTTATGTATTCATACTTTTATTATTCGTGCTATTGATATCTCATCTTTAACACATTTATCATTATTGGATTGGTTATTATTAATTATGATATCTGGTATAGGCTTTGCATTTATTCAAACAACTTATTTGATATCTATAGATACTATTGGTGCTTATAAAACAAGCTTTTATTTGAGTATCAATCCAATTATAACATATATAGAATCACTTCAATGTCATTAAGTTAAGATTTGGTGACATTCCCCTTCTCAAAAATGAGAAGG
>JAJQDJ010000270.1 GCA_021202205.1 Erysipelotrichaceae bacterium | reverse complement strand
CCTTCTCATTTTTGAGAAGGGGAATGTCACCAAATCTTAACTTAATGACATTGAGATTGATCTGCTTTTTGTTTTACTTAATAATTGTTCCTTCGCTTGGGCCGCCAGCTGCATTAGATTCATCAGTATCAATATGCATAGCTAATGCATAGCTATCGCTAACACGACAAACAACATCACCAAAGACGAGTGAACGACCATTTGTCTTGACTTCAACACTAACGATTTGTTTATCAACAATACCAAATTCTTTAGCATCAGCTTCAGTCATGTGAATATGACGTTTGGCTGCAATCACACCTTTACTAATTTCAACTTCGCCAGCTGGTCCAATGATCTTGCATCCACTTGTTCCTTCAATATCGCCAGATTCTCTTACCAATGCAGTAACACCGATAGATCTTGCATCAGTTAATGAAACTTCAACTTGTGTTTCTTTTCTAACTGGTCCCAAAATAGACATTTTTGTTTGTCCCTTTGCGCCTACTACAGTCACTTTTTCTGCACAGGCAAATTGACCAGGTTGTGAAAGATTCTTTTTATTTGTAAGTTGATAACCTTCACCAAATAAAGTGTCTAAATCTGCTTGAGATAAATGGACATGTCTTGCAGAAGTTTCTACTAAAATAGTTTTTCCCATATAAATCCTCCTCATATTACTTTTTCTATCATACAATTTTTTTCAACATTTTTAAAGATATAAGAGAAAATAAATTATTTTTTGATAAAATTTATTAAAATAATAAAAAATAATTTATGTGAAAAAATTAAGTTAAATTAATAAAATACGCAAAACCCTTTTAAATCAAGGGTTTTGAGCGCTTTTATGAAAAATAATGTTTAAAAATTACGCACAAATATTTAGAAATAATACAAAATAAAAACAAAAGCTTTACAAAATAAACAAAGTATAGTATTATAGAGTCACATTTAAAGGGGGTTATGAGCATGGAAGCAGAAAATAAGAACTGTCAAGGACTGTATGATCCAAGTTTTGAACACGATAATTGTGGGATTGGTGCAGTTGTTAATATTAAGGGTGTCAAGACTCATTTAACAGTTTCTAATGCTTTAAAAATTGTGGAGCAATTAGAGCATCGTGCTGGTAAAGATGCTAAAGGGGAAACGGGTGATGGTGTAGGTATTTTAACACAAGTACCTTATGCGTTTTTTAAGAAAACAATTCATGAATTTACTTTGCCAAGAGAAGGTCATTATGGTGTTGGAATGTTTTTCTTTCCTCAGAATCAATTCCAAAGACATCAGGCAATGCGCATGTTTGAATCAATAGTCAAAAAAGAAGGTTTGACATTTTTAGGGTGGCGTGAAGTACCAACTACACCAGATGTTTTGGGTAGTAAGGCATTGAGCGCTATGCCTTGTATTATGCAAGGATTTATTAAAAAGCCAATGGGGGTTAATGTTGGCTTGGATTTTGATCGTCAATTATATGTTGTGAGAAGAATATTTGAGCAAAGTAATGAAGAAGATACATATGTTTGTTCTTTGTCTTCTCGTACGATTGTATATAAAGGTATGTTTTTGGTTGGTCAGTTACGTAATTTTTTTAATGATTTACAGGATGAGGATTATAAGAGTGCTATTGCTATTGTGCATTCTCGTTTCTCTACAAATACAATGCCATCATGGCAAAGGGCACATCCTAATCGTTTAATTGTACACAATGGTGAGATTAATACGATTCGTGGTAATGCTAACAATATGTTGTGTCGTGAAGAAATTATGGAATCTGATGTATTAGATATGGATAAGGTATTCCCGGTTATTAGTGCCAGTGGTTCTGATTCAGCTATGCTGGATAATACATTAGAATTTTTAATGATGGCAGGTATGGATTTACCAAGAGCTGTGATGTTGTGTATACCTGAACCTTGGGAAAATAATGAGAGTATGTCAAAATTAAAGCGTGATTTTTATGCTTATAATTCAACAATGATGGAACCTTGGGATGGTCCTGCTTCTATCTTGTTTAGTGATGGTGAAATTATGGGGGCTGTCTTAGATAGAAATGGTTTACGTCCATCACGTTATTATATTACAAAAGATGATTATCTCATTTTATCTAGTGAAGTAGGTTCATTGGATATACCAGATGAAGACATTGTTGTAAAAGATCGTTTACGTCCAGGTAAGATGTTGCTTGTGGATACAAAAAAGGGTGAATTGATTAAAGATGAAGATTTAAAGAATGAATATGCTTCTAAGGAACCTTATGGTGAATGGTTGGATAGTCAATTAATACATTTGCAGGATATAAAAATTCCTAATCAGAAAGTAACTTTATATCAAGGGGAAGAACTTGTTAGATTACAAAAGGTTTATGGATACGGTTATGAAGATATAAAGGACTATATTATACCAATGGCTTTAAATGGTACAGAACCTGTTATTGCAATGGGAAATGATGCTCCTTTAGCTGTTTTATCTAAACGTCATCAGTCATTGTTTAACTATTTTAAACAACTATTTGCTCAAGTAACCAATCCGCCTATTGATGCGATTAGAGAAGAAATTGTTACTTCTACTTCATTATGTATTGGTACAGAGGGTAATATTTTAAAAGATAATGCGATTAATTGTAAGTTATTAAAGATAAAGAATCCAATTTTATCTAATACTGATATATTAAAACTAAAAACTTTATCTAAAGAAGGTTTTAAGTCTGCAACTTTATCTATGTTATATTATAAGAATACATCATTGGAAAAAGCAATTGATCGTTTGTTTGTAGAAGCAGATAAAGCTTATCATAGTGGTGCTAATATATTGATTTTATCTGATAGAGGTGTGGATGATAATCATGTGGCTATTCCTTCTTTACTTGCAACAGGAGCATTGAATCAATATTTGGTTAAGACAAAGAAACGTATGAAAGTGGCATTAATTATTGAAAGTGGAGAACCTAGAGAGGTACATCACTATGCTACATTACTAGGTTATGGAGCAAGTGCTGTTAATGGTTATTTGGTACAGGACACAATATTTGATGCTATTATGAGTGGAACTTTAGAGAAAGATTATTATGCAGCAGTAGAAGATTATAATGATGCTGTGTTGCATGGTATTGTCAAGATTGCATCAAAAATGGGTATTTCTACTATTCAGTCATATCGTGGTTCACAAAATTTTGAAGCGATTGGTATTAATCATGACGTGATTGATAAATATTTCCCTAATACTGTCAGTAGAATAGAAGGTGTTTCTATTTTAGATATTCAAAATGACGTGGATTTTAGACATAGACAAGCTTATGATCCATTAGGTATGGAAATGAATTTAACAATTGATTCACAAGGTAATCATAAGGAAAGAAGTGGTAAGGAAGAGCATTTGTATAATCCTAAGACAATTCATTTGTTACAAAAATCAACAAGAACAGGTGATTATGCATTATTTAAAGAATATACACATTGCATTGATGAAGAATCTAAGGATACCAACTTAAGAGGTTTATTAGATTTTAAATATGATAGAAAACCAATCCCTATTGAGGAAGTAGAAAGTGTCGATTGCATTGTTCAAAGATTTAAAACAGGGGCTATGTCTTATGGTTCTATATCTCAGGAAGCTCATGAGACTATGGCGATTGCTATGAATATGCTTAAAGGTAAATCTAATAGTGGTGAAGGTGGCGAAGATCCTGAAAGATTTATTATTGGTAAGGATGGATTAAATCGTTGTTCAGCTATTAAACAGGTGGCTTCTGGAAGATTTGGGGTAACAAGTGAATACTTGTGTTCTGCAAAGGAAATTCAAATTAAGATGGCACAGGGAGCTAAACCTGGTGAGGGTGGGCAATTACCTGCAGGTAAGGTTTATCCTTGGATTGCTAAAACAAGACATTCTACACCAGGTGTGGCTTTAATTTCACCACCTCCTCATCATGATATTTATTCGATTGAAGATTTGGCACAACTTATTTATGATTTAAAAAATGCCAATCAAGATGCTCGAATCTCTGTAAAACTTGTATCAGAAGCAGGGGTGGGCACAGTCGCTGCTGGAGTAGCCAAAGCTGGGGCTGGGGTTATTCTCATTTCAGGCTATGATGGTGGTACTGGTGCAGCACCTAAAAACTCAGTCTATAATGCAGGACTTCCATGGGAATTAGGTTTAGCTGAAGCTCATCAAACATTATTAATGAATGGTTTGAGAAATCGTGTTGTGATTGAGACAGATGGGAAACTTATGACAGGAAGAGATTTGGCTATTGCTACATTATTAGGCGCTGAAGAATACGGGTTTGCGACAGCACCACTGGTAACAATGGGATGTGTGATGATGCGTGTATGTAATTTGGATACGTGTCCAGTTGGCGTGGCAACTCAAAATCCAGTTTTACGTAAAAGATTTACAGGTAAACCTGAATATATTGTAAATTTCATGAGATTTATTGCTCAGGAATTAAGAGAATATATGGCTCGTCTTGGTTTTAAAACTGTTAATGAAATGGTTGGACATAGTGAATATTTAATGATGAAAGATTCTTCTTCAAAAATTGATTTGTCTGCTTTATTAAAATCAAGTGATGAAAAGAATCAACATTATATGCCTTCAGCAGCGTATGACTTTAAATTAGATAGTGTTAAAGATACAACAGTCTTATTAAAAAACTTTGAATCCGCTATTATTCGTGGAGAAAATGCAGAAATGGAATTAGAGATTTCTAATATTGATCGTTCATTTGGAACAATGTTAGGTTCTAAGATTACCAAATCATTAGGTAATGATGTGAAAGATGATAGTTATATTGTGAATTGTTATGGAGCTGGTGGACAAAGTTTTGGAGCTTTTATTCCCAAAGGTTTAACAATGAATATTTATGGAGATTCTAATGATTATTTTGGTAAAGGCTTATCAGGTGGTAAGTTGATTATTCGACCACCACTAGAATCAATATTCAAAGCAGAAGATAATATTATTATAGGCAATGTTGCTTTATATGGCGCAACAAGCGGAGAAGCTTATATTAATGGTGTGGCTGGAGAAAGATTCTGTGTTAGAAATAGTGGTGCCAAGGCTGTTGTTGAGGGTGTTGGAGATCATGGACTTGAATATATGACAGGTGGTATGGTTGTTATATTGGGTGAAACAGGCCGTAATTTAGCTGCTGGTATGAGTGGTGGTACAGCATATGTTTATGATCCAGATAATAAATTATATGAAAGATTGAATAGTGAGCTTGTTAAGTATACAAGACTGGCGACTCAATATGACAAACAGGAATTGCGTGAAATGATTGAAAATCATTATCATTATACAAATTCACAAAAAGCTAAATTTATTTTAGATGATTTTGATAATCAGGCATTAAAATTCAAGAAAATTATTCCATATGATTATGAAAGAATGATTAATCTGATTGCTAATTATGAAAAACAAGGATTAAACGTAGAACAAGCTAAGATTGAAGCGTTCTATGCTGTAAAGAAAGGATAGAGGATTATGGGAAAAATAAACGGATTTTTAGAAATCGAAAGACAAAATGCTAAAGCAATTGAACCACAAGATAGAATCCAAAACTTCTTGGAATTTCATATTCCTCTATCTGAAGAACAACAAGCTCTTCAAGGAGCACGTTGTATGGATTGTGGCGTTCCATTTTGTCAATATGGAAAGGTTATTAATGGCATGGTATCAGGTTGTCCATTAAACAATCTCATTCCTGAATGGAATGATCTTGTTTATCATGGCAATTATGAAGCAGCACTTAAAAGATTACTTAAAACTAGTAATTTTCCTGAATTCACATCACGTGTTTGCCCTGCTTTATGTGAAAAAGCTTGTACCTGTTCACTCAATGGAGATGCGGTTTCTGTTAAAGAAAATGAACATGCTATTATTGAATATGGTTATGAACATGGATTGATGAAACCTCAACCTCCTCTTACTAGAACAAATCACAAGATTGCAATCATAGGAAGTGGACCTGCTGGTCTAGCTGCAGCTGATCAGTTGAATCAAAGAGGTTATAATGTTGATGTCTATGAACGTGATGATCGTTTGGGCGGACTACTGATGTATGGTATACCACAAATGAAAATTGAAAAAGATATCATTGATAGACGTATTGATAAGATGACAAAGGAAGGTATAAACTTCTATACGAATCATCCTATTGAAAACAAAAAGCAAGCAAACAAACTTTTAAAAGATTATGATGCCATTGTTTTAGCTTGTGGGGCAAAACAAGCTAGAGATATCAAGGTTCCAGGACGTGAGGCTTCTAATATCTATTTTGCAGTAGATTATTTAACACAGGTAACCAAATCTTTACTTAATAGTGATTTCAAAGATGGTAAATATCCTAATGCCAAAGGCAAAAATGTTTTAATCATTGGAGGTGGAGATACTGGTAACGATTGCGTTGGTACTGCTATTCGTCACGGTTGTAAGAGCGTGACTCAACTTGAAATGATGGGTGAACCACCATTAGAAAGAACAGCAGATAATCCTTGGCCAGAATGGCCTCTTGTCAAAAAAACGGACTATGGACAGGAAGAAAGCATCGCTGTATTTGATAAAGATCCACGTATCTATCAAACAACAGTAAAAGAATTTATTTTAAATGATAAAGGTTTAGTGGAAAAAGCAGTTCTTATCAAACTCAAACCAAAAAAAGAAAATGGACGAACAATGATGGTTCCTATTGAAGGTAGTGAAGAAACAATTGATTGTGATTTGGTTCTTATAGCTGCAGGTTTTGTTGGTTGTGAAAAACCTATTACCAAAGCTTTTGGTGTTAATCTTACAAATAGAGGTAACGTGGCTACAGAGGAAAATCAATATGCGACTAATGTTGAAAAAGTTTATACAGCTGGTGATATGCATCGAGGTCAATCATTGGTTGTTTGGGCAATAAGAGAAGGTAGGGAAGTTGCCAAAAATATTGACAAAGACTTAATGGGCTTTACAAATTTATAGGAATACCGATAGGTATTCCTTTTGAAACTTCAATTAAATGTTTGGTGGATAAAAAAATTATCGTTTTAATCTTTAAATAAAAATGAGAATTGTATATATGGATAAGAATTGATGTTTGCTATTGTATAATTTGTTGTTAAGGGATATACTAATAATAGGAGATGATAATCATGAAAACAAATAATCAAGTAAGAATAAAGAATCAAAAAAAAGCACATTAACTTACTGAATTGATGCAACAAAATTATAGTAATGAAATCACATATTCCATCAATCATACTCATATTTATGATGAAAACAGTTCATTTAATCATCATCATAATAATAGTAAAATCAAAGTTATAAATTGTACTACAACGCAAGCTATAATAGCTGCCAATCATACCAAACATATATGTGCCTTAAACTTTGCATCTTTTAAAAATCCAGGAGGTGGATTCTATAATGGAGCTATGGCTCAAGAGGAAGCATTATGTCATGATAGCTTTTTATATAATGTTCTTATTGCCTTTTTAGAAACATATTATGAAAAAAATAGACAAGATCTCAATCATTCACTCTACTATGATAGAGCTTTATATAGTCAAGATATTTTGTTTTTCAATGAGCTAGGGAGAAGCTATAAAACTGATATACTAACTTGTGCAGCACCTAATTATCGTGAAGCATCAAGACATAATATATCATTGGAATACAATAACGCTATCTTAAAAAAAAGAAGTCAATATCTTTTAGATATTGCTTCTAAAGAAAAAGTTGATGTATTAATACTGGGTGCCTGGGGTTGTGGTGTGTTTAGACAGAATCCATATACTGTGTCTTCCATATTTAAAGAGTTAATTGATAATTATGATTTTGAAGAAGTTATTTTTGCAGTACCTAAAGGTAAAAATAATAACTATGATGCTTTCACAAAGATAATGAATAACTAATTTCAATATGTTTTAACATTTCTTCATCAGCTAACGTATCATCTAACAAAATTGATATCCAATACTTTTCATTCATACGGTAAGATGGGTAATAGCCAGGTTTGTTCAGTAGCTGTTGAATATCATGAGGATGATATTTAAGATGAATAGCTTCTTCTTCAGTGATTAAGGCATACCATTTTTTCGTATTTAGATTTCTAAATAAGGCATCATAAGGATAATTTGTCCAAGGAAATTCTGGGACGACGTGATATATATTTGATATATGCTTAGCAATACGATTGGTTTGAGGAAACAAAAATGTTTCCTCAACAAAACAATTATTTTCAATATCTAATAAGATGTTATTATAAGTGTCTCTTACTTGTTGAACAAAGTCACCTTGTATCTATTGGATTTTATAATTGATATATTCTTCATTGAATGCTCGTTCAATGATTTTTCCTGTTAATTTATTATTTTCAATAGTTATTTCTACTCTAAAAGTATCATTAAGAATATTGACTGAATAATAGTAGATATCACCTTTTTTGGTAAAACCATAAGGTATCAATGCTTCTTCAATAACTTTATAACGTTCAAAATTAATCATGGTACAAATATATTGAGTGCTTTAGGTATGGCTCTTACATGGATAGGGAATTCATGACCTTCTTCACCATCAACATCATAAATAATATCTTCCTGACATTCTATAGTCATATCTTTAGCTTGGATATAGTGAACAAATGGACTGTTTTGATGATCCTGCAAAGCATAATCTTTAAATATTGATATAAAATCTGTTGTTGAACAATTACGAATAATAAGTAAATCCATTTGTCCATCTGAAACAGAAGCATCAGGAACAATATCTTTAAATCCACCAACTTGCGATGTATTTGTAATCATAAAGAGTTTGGCCTCTTCATATAACGTTTCATTTTCAGTTATGATTTTTAAATGAAGTGATGTATGAAGCTGAACAGGAAGTTGTCTTATGCCTGTGGCATAATAAGCCAAAGGGCCAAATTTTTCTTTATCGCTTTTTGGTACTTGAAAGCTTATATCACTGAACATGCCTCCTGCAATAACATTGGCAAAGTAACGATCATTCACTTTACCAACATCGACTTTCATTGTTTTGTGATTCTGTATCATCCTGATAATTTCATTACTGTGGGTTGGCAAGTTAAAATGACTTGCAAAGTCATTAACTGTTCCTCCAGGAATAATGGCAATAGGAATCGATAAACCTGCTTCAACATAACCGCTAATAATTTCATTCACTGTTCCATCACCACCAACACTTACAATAAAATCATAATCTTTGTTACGGATTGTAAGAGTTTTATAATAAGCATCATCTTTCTTTTGCGTATAAAAAACATCAACAGTAGAAACTATTTCTTTTAAAATCATTTTTCCAATTAATCTATCTAGGTTTCTTTGTACTAGTTTGGTTCCCGAACTAGGATTAATAATAAATAAACAACGCATATTAACACTTCCTTTATAATAAAATAGCATATTTTTATGGATAATAAATGAACAATAATAATTTATACTAGCAAAATTCTTTATTTATGCTTATAATGGCTATGGAGGTTTTACGATGGCTAAGTTTTATGCAGTAAAAAAAGGGAGACAAAAAGGCATTTTTTCCAGTTGGGAAGAATGTGAGCAACAGGTAAAGGGATTTAAGGGAGCAAGTTTTCAATCATTTTCTACCATTGATGAAGCCAAGTCTTTTCTTGGTGAAAAAATGAAAATAATGGTCTCAGGACTCGTGGCTTATGTTGACGGAAGTTTCAACAATAAAACTAAAGAATATGGTTATGGCTGTATTTTACTTAAAGATCAGAAATTGCTAGATAGTTTTTATGGCAAAGGCAATCATCCTGATTATGTTTCAATGCGTAATGTTGCAGGTGAAATAGCTGGTGCTCAAGTTGCTATTAACTATGCTTTGGATAATCATTATACCCATATATGGATATATTATGATTATGAAGGTATTGAAAAATGGGCGAATGGCATCTGGAAAGCAAATAAAGTAGGAACGAAGGCTTATCAGAAATTCATTAAGAATAGTAGGGCTTATATTGATATAGATTTTGTAAAGGTATTGGCCCATAGTGGAGATCAATATAATGAAGAAGCAGATAAGCTTGCAAAGAAAGCTGTAGGTCTATGAAAGAACATATTACAATTTTTGACATTGAAGTGTTGAATCAAGATCCTGCAAGTATTTGTTCAATTGGTATTGTTGAGCTTGTTGACAAAAAAATTGTATCAACATATTATTCCCTTATTAAACCAAGAAACTTATCTTTTGATGCTGGTCGTTATAAAATACATAAGATAAGACCTCAAACTCTATATAAAGAGAAAAACTTTAAACAAGTCTGGAATGAAATAAAACATTATTTTGAAGACACTATTGTAGTATCTCATGATATTCAAGGTGATATGATGAATCTTCGTGCTACTTTAAAGCAAGAACATATTCCTTATCCACACCTCTATATGTCATGTACCAATGTCTTAGCTCATTTGATATATCCTCATATTCAAAAATATAATATAAAAGAACTATCCAACATGATTGGTTATTCTTTTAAAGCTCATCAGGCTATGGGAGATGCTCTTGCTTGTGCCCATGTATTGGTTGCTATGATGAAACAGCAAGATGTTGATACATTACAACAAATGCATCAGCATTTTCATTTGGATTTTGGAGAAATGAAAGAAAACTATTATCGTAATATTATTTCTCCTGAGTCTGCTCATCAATTATTAGATATGGTTGCTAGAGAAGATGCTTTATTGTATCATCAAGATGTTTGCTTTACTGGAAAGCTTTCTATGCCAAAAGAAGTATTGGCACAAAAAGCCAAAGAAGTCAGTGCTTTACCTATGCATAGTGTTTCGACTCAAACCAATTATTTAGTTATTGGTGATGAAGGATATAAATATGTTCGATTTGGCCGAAAAAACAAAAAAGTTATGAAAGCTTTAAAACTCATGAGACAGGGGCAGGATTTACATATTATAAGGGAAATGGAATTTCTAAAGTTATTAGAAGCTAAAAAATAACACAATTTTATTCGTTTACACGTATAAAATTATATGTTAAAATAAACACAGTCAAGGAGTGAATGAAGATGAAATATTTAACTATAACGATTCCATGCTATAATAGTGGAGAATATATGAATAAGGCTATTGAATCATGCTTGATTCTTAAAGATGATATAGAAATTATTATTGTTGATGATGGGTCTACTGATAATACAGCCGAGATAGGTGCTAATTATGTAAAAATGTATCCTGAAACTATACGCTGTATCCATCAAAAAAATGGGGGACATGGAGAAGCTGTTAATACAGGTTTAAGGCATGCTACAGGACTTTATTTTAAGGTGTTGGATAGTGATGATTGGTTTGAACAATCAGCCTTTGTTAAAGTTGTGAATACCATTAAGGAGTTACATAATAAAGATGAAGATGTTGATATGATGATAGCAAATTATGTTTATGAAAAGCCTAGTGAAAACAAATCATCTGTTATTAAATATACAAATGCTTTACCACAGGATCGTGTTTTTAGATGGTATGATGTTAAACATTTTTATCCACAACAGAATCTACTTATGCATAGTGTTATCTATAGAACACAATTATTAAGAAACTGTAATTTAGAATTACCAAAATATACATTCTATGTTGATAACTTATTTGTTTATGAGCCTTTACCACATGTGACAACACTATATTATTTAAATGTTGATTTGTATCGTTATTATATTGGCAGAGGAGATCAATCTGTTAATGAAAAAGTTATGATTTCTCGTATAGACCAACAATTAAAAGTAACGAAGCTAATGATAGATTCTTGTGATGTTATGAGTTTAAAGAGTCGTAAGTTAAGAAATTACATGGTTAAATATCTATCTATGATTATGACAGTATCAAGTGCTTTATGTGTAAAATCTAATACTGAAGAAAATCTAGAAAAACGTAGAGAACTTTGGGCTTATCTTAAAAATCAGAATAAAGATTTATATAAAGCAGTCAAACATACAGCTTTGGGTACATTCATGGAAATGGATAGTAAAGCAGGTAGAAAAGCCATTACTATTGGTTATTCTATTTCTCAAAAAATATTTGCATTTAATTAGGAGAGAAATCTCCTTTTTAATTAATTGAATTATTTCATAAAGCATGTTAGAATATTTTTGCAACTTGATGTCCACGTACCTCAGATGGATAGAGGAGTCGCCTCCTAAGCGACCTGCCGCAGGTTCGAATCCTGTCGTGGACGCTTTTTTATTTATATTCATCCTCACATAATTTAAGATAAATAAAAGACTGATTTAATTCAGTCTCACATACATTATTGATTTTGTTTGAAAGCTAGCATTTTTTCAATATAGACTATGCCATATCTTTTATTGATTGAATAATAGAAATTATAATCAATGTTTGGCGAAGTATATTTATAAAGGTTGGACGTATATTTAGGAGTTCTACCTGCATTTTCAGACAGATACGAGGCAACTCTCAATATCTCATTTAATACTTTTTGTGCATAATCATAATTATTGAAATGTGAAATACAATAATTATCTATTTCATCCAAAGCATCATCAACTTCTTTTGTAATAACAACTTTATATTTCATATCTTAGTCTATGCTTTTTCTCAAAGTCTTCTAGTTCCATTGTTTCTATTTCACCATTTAGAAGTTTTTCATGCTGAAATTCCAACTCTGCCTTAAATTGAACTTCTTGTATAAGTTCATTCATTTCTTTTTCGGTTAACACATTATATGTTATACCATCAAAAGTCATTTTTCTAAATTCCATTAAGAATCAGCTCCTTTACATATAAAGTATATCACAATAAAAATCATTTTTAAATGCATAATTTTATTCTCCAAATTATTATTCATATATTCATAATATACAGCTCATAATTTCATCCTAGATACATGTGGATAGTCAAATTATTTGGTAGTACTAAAGTCAAATTAAATTCATCATTT
>JAJQDJ010000031.1 GCA_021202205.1 Erysipelotrichaceae bacterium | reverse complement strand
CCCCTTCTCATTTTGAGAAGGGGAATGTCACCAAATCTTAACTTAATGACATTGGAATTAATAGAGTCTTTACAAATTTATCATAATAATACAAAAATATTGTCTATTTGTGAAATAGGATCATTTCTTTTAATATTTCATTTTAACTTTGTTTTATAGTATAATGAAACAAGAGGTGAGTTTTTATGCAGAGGTATTGCGGATTGAATAGTTATTATGTGATTGATCAAATAATTCAATCATGTTTAAACGATGTTTCAAAGCATCCTTTTGAAAAATATATCATGATTGTTGATAATAAAGATGTTGTTGAGGAACATTCCATGAAATATACACAATATTTGGTGAACATTGAAATAATGAATTGGAAGCAGTTTTTAAAACAGTTGCAATTGGAATTACACCTAACAAATAAAAATGTTATTTCCGATACTTACTTAACCTATATTATTAGACATATCTTAAATACAGAAGATTTTACATGCTTTAATAAGCAATATTCTTATAATTTAATCAGTGAATTAAACCAATTGATTTTATCTTATGAAAGTTTTCAGGTTAATAATGAGAATAGTGAGAAGCTTCATGATTTTATGCACCTTTATCAAAGTGTCAAAAATTATTTAAATAATGATGTTTTACAATTAGAAAGTATATTTGAACAAGTTGATATGAGTTCATTAGATAATAGACATATCTATATAGAAGCCAATCATCTTTATACAACACAGCAATTGCATATTATCCAGCAATTAAATCAAGTATTTGATGTAACTTTGTTTTATTATTATCAAAATGATAAGCGATTACTAAATATGCCTTATCAACATTTATGTATCGATGCAACTATTATAGATGAACCAACTATCATAAGTAAAAATATCTTCAATCATACTTCTGACTCTAAAGAACTTGATTATCCTATTTACCAATACCATTCAGGAAGTATGTATCAAGAGGTGAATCAATGTGTATATAGCATTTATCAAAAGATTGTGGATGAGGGATTACATTATAGAGATTTTATGATTATATATAGTGATCATAGTTATGTTGATTTATTAAAAGATGCGCTTTATACGCTACATATGCCTCATAATATGTTAGATACCAAAGAAACAAAATATGAAGCAAGTTATCAAGCCATATTAAAGAAAATTGAACATAGTTGTAAACATACTTTTAAAGAATATGCTGAGGAATTATTAGCAATAGATAAATTGAATCCCGTATATATCGGTTATCTTGAAGAACTTCAAACATTTCAAGATACCATTTCAAATACAGAAATGAAAGACTTCTTTAAAGCAACATTTCCTAGTCAAACTATCGAATCATCAAGAATATATGATTGTATTCAAGTATGTGACATCACTCATGTTCAAGCAAGTGTTCCTAAGCATATATACTTTTTAGGGCTCAACGAAACTATATGTCCTTACGAATTCAAAAATACTTCTTTATTATTAGATGAAGATATTCTTATGCTCCGTGAAATCAACTCACCTACACCATTAACTTCAACTCAAAAACTAGGTATGCATCAAAATGATATTGTCAAAGCATTGACACAACCGTGCTTATCTTTAACATTATCTTGTGCTTCACTATCTTTAAATGAAGAGGAATTAATTCCTTCTACATTATTTACACAACTAAAGAATATGCTTCATCCTCTAAAAGTTCCATCTATTGCTTATTTACCGAGAGAAGATTATTATATGTCAGGTGGCCAGGATGAAGACAAAGATATTCTTAATCACAATATTAATGCTTATCAATTATCATCTAATCAACCAAATGATTTAACTCCTGAATTAATCAATCTATTATATACACCACATATGTCTGTCTCACAAATAGAAACTTATAATCAATGTCCTTTCCTATATTTTATGAAATATGGTTTAAAGGTCCATCCTTTATTAGATAATACTTTGCAACCTAATGAATTAGGTAGTCTTGTTCATTATATTTTAAAAGTAAATGTCAATCAAAACAGAAATATTCATGATATTACAACATATTATTTATCACAAAATGAAGATTTCAAGCATAAAGTAGAAGCCAATAAAACGAATCAATATTTTATTGAACAAGTAGAAAAGAGTATGGATAGTGTTCTTAAGATATTAAAATATCAATTAAGCCAATCACACTTCAAAGTAACACAAAAAGAAATGAAGATTGAAGATGATATTGAAGATATTCATTTTAAAGGCTTTATTGATAGATATGATACGTATGAAGATTATAGTTGTATTGTTGATTATAAGTCTAGTCATAAAGATATTGATTTAAATCTAGCCATGCAAGGTTTTAATATACAGATGCTTGTTTATTTGAAGATGGTTACCCATTTAAATGAAACAAAACCTGGAGCTGTACTATATTTTAATAGTCAAAAGCATATATTACCATCTTCTTCTTATAAAGAAATAAAACTAGATGATTATATTAAACAATATCAATATGGAGGTTATGTGATAGATGATGGTAGTCTTAAAGTTATTCATGCCTTGGATCCTCATATAAATGGGCGATCTCAGATTATTAATGTGCAATATGTAAAAAGTAAAGATAATTATAAAGGACATGTATTAAGTGATACACAATTAGATCATTTAATAGATATTATTGAAAAACATATTGTAGAACTCTATCAGAATATCAGTGATGGTCAAATCAATATATCTCCTAAAGGTAGTGAAGATAATAGTATTCATCATAAAGTGAATCCTTGTCGTTATTGTGTTTATCATAGTGTTTGTAGTTTTGATGCTTTTTATAATGATTATGATATGGTTGAAGATTTGGATGTCGAAGGTATGATAGGAGGTGATTCTCATGCCGTTTAATCAAGGACAGCTTGAGGCTATCCAACAAAGAGATGCTTCTATTTTGGTCAGTGCCCCAGCAGGTAGTGGTAAAACTAGAATATTAGTTATGCGTATTATTTCCTTATTACAAGAAGGCTATAATATTACAGATTTCTTAGTTGTGACATTTACAAAAGCAGCTGGAGCTGAAATGAAACAACGTTTGAGTGATGAATTGAATACGTTGATTGCCTCTGATATAGATGATCATATGCGTGAGCATTTATCTTTACAATTGTTGAATATGCCACAAGCCTATATCACCAATTTCCATACTTTTTGTAGCACATTACTAAAAAAATATGGATATATGATTAATATTATGCCTGGTTTTACTATTTTAGAAGATCCTCAATACATAAAAGAAGAAATATTAACCAACTGTTTAGAACAATGGGTGCAAGATAAAGATATTCATGATTTTTTAGAATTATACTTCCCTGGATATTCTTTAAATTCATTAAGTGAATTAATATTATCCCTTGATGAAGTATCTCATTCTATTGATAATTTTTATGAATTTTTCGAAAATATCAACAATCAGTATTACTCTATCACAACTATGGAAGACTGGCCATTATTTTCTTATATACAACACATCTTCTATGAAGAAACAATTAAGAGTATGAACAAACTAATAGAACTAAAAGTTTTTTGTGAAGAAAATAAACTAACGGACTTTTATGAACGCCCTGAAGAACAATCTAAAGCGATGGCTTTAAGACCATCACCTTTTGATGCATATTATGATTATTTAGATGAAAGATTCAAATATTTCTCTTCTTCATATATAACCTATGATACATTTGTACATACAATAAAAGCTCCTCTTCCTAAAAGCTATACGATGTCATGGAAAGATGTCAATCCTAAGATTAAAGACCAATATAATAAGCTTAAAGCAAGCATACTATCTTCCTACAATAAAGCTAAAGAGGATTTTCTAGAAACAGATGTAGATAGTTTTAAAGAGAAAATGCATTTATCTTACGAAGCTTTAAGTATGTTATTGTCTAAAAATCATATATTAGATATATTTCAACAAGAGTATCGTAAACGTAAGTTATCTACAAATCAATTAGATTTTAGTGACTTGGAAAAATATACTCATCAGTTACTAGAACCTCAGTATGGTGTTATAGATATATTGCATAAACAGCTTAAAGAAATTATGATTGACGAATATCAAGATACCAATCAAATTCAGGAATCTTTAATTCAAAAAATATCAACATATAAAGAACCTAACATACCAGTATTTATGGTTGGAGATATGAAACAATCTATTTATCGTTTTAGACAAGCAGATCCCAAAATATTTTCCAAGAAATATGATACTTTTTCTTCAAATAAAGATGAAGCAAAAGTAACACATAAACGAAGAATTGATCTCATTTATAATTATCGTTCAACAAAGACTATATTAGATAGTATTAATTATATCTTCAATGCTATTATGGATAAACATATTGGTGGATTAGATTATTATTTGGATGATAGTGCCAGATTAAATTATGACCCTGTTTTACCTGCATCACAAAGCAAAGAAACAACCGAAATATTGATTGATATGTATGATCCTGATTCTGATTTAGACAAAGATCAATATGAGGCTCATATGGTTGCACAACGTATTGAAGAATTGGTGAATCATCATTACGATTATAAAGACATTGTTGTACTGATGCGTACAACGAATCCATTTTTAACATTTAAAAAAGTGTTTGATATGTATCATATACCCAATCACATTGTATTATCTGCTGGTTTTATGAATGCTAACGAAGTAGAAAACATGATAACTTTCCTTAAAGCTATAGATAATCCTTATAATGATATTGCCTTGCTTAGTGTTTTAAGCCAACCTTATACATGTTCCTATATTGATTTAAACACCATAGCTTCTATAAAAAACAATCAAGAAAAGTCTCTTTATGAATGTTTATTAGAAAGTACGCATCCACAAGTTATATCCTTTCTAGAAACATTTAATGAACTTAAAAATGATAGTTATACCTGTTCCCCATACGATTTATTAAAGAAAATCTATGATAAAACAGACTATTTATTATTCGTATCACAAATGATTAATGGTGAACAAAGAGCTGCTAACTTACATCTCTTATTAGAAGTTATTAAACAGCAACAATCTGATACACCATATCTTCATGAACTTTTAGAAGCTTTAGAAAATGCTTCTGATAAATCACCCGCAAAGGTAGCCTTACAAAATGATAACGTTGTTCAGTTTATGACAATACACAAATCAAAAGGTTTGGAATTCCCCATTGTTTTTGTATGCAACACCCAAAGACAATTCAACGATATGGATGCAAAGCAAAAAATTATATTAGATAAAGAAATGGGTATGACTATAAAGCCACGAAAATATGTTTCAACTGAAAAATTTGGTCATATTATTGTTGAGCACGATCATGTATATCGTCATCTACTTGCTAGAAATAGCCATGATGAAACAATTAATGAAGAAATGCGTATACTCTATGTCGCATTAACTCGTGCTTCAAAGAAATTAATTCTAACAGGTGTACTTAAAGATTACAACGAAATTACAAATATCCAACAACAATTATTTGTGAATAACGATTCTGATATTATTCATCGTTCAGGTGCCGACAAAGTATTGTTATATGATAATGTACGTCAAACAAATAATTATCTTTACTGGATTTTAGCAGCTACCTTACGTCACCATGAAATCATTGAAGATTGCTTGCAAATACCTGAACTTCGACCTCATGCAATAAAATTGCAACAATGTAACTTTGAAAATAGTCTCACTTTCCCTTCTACTTGTGATGCCCATTTTTCACTAAGCATTACTCAAGATTTAGAAATAGAGCAAAATATTCCATCCCATCCTTATAATCAATCTTTTATGGATGATTCATTACGTATTCATTATCAGGATTTTGTTTATCCTTATGATATAACCAAAGAAAAATCTATGGCAGTGACAACATTACAACAGATTGCAGATGATCATTATTTAAATCTTACCAACGAAGAGAATAACACCAATATTGAAGCTACCGATAAAGGAACATTAGTCCATTTATTTATGAGTTACCTTAACTTTAAAAACGATAATATTACTTCACTTATTAACCAACTTTATGATGAGAATCTCATTGATGATTTAGGCAAAAATACACTTGTGGATTATAGTAATAAATTAGAAGGCTTTATCACTAGTCATTATTATCAAATGATACAAGATTCTACTTATGTATATAAAGAAAAAACATTTGCTTATTATGATAAAGAATTAGACCAAAGGATTCATGGTATATTCGATTTAGTTTTTGTTTATAAAAATAAAATCTATGTCTTAGATTATAAAACAGATCGTGTAACAAACAAAAATAGTGAAAGATCTCTTATAAAAAAGCATCAAGTTCAGCTTGATTATTATAAAAAAGTATTAAAAGAAATGTATCATCAAGATATTACTGCTATAGTTTATTATCTACAGATTAGTAAAGGTGTAGAATTTTAAAAGGAATCAACATGATTCCTTTTAAAAATATCTTCTTTTTTTATTACGATAAGAATAACTATAAGACATCCCTTGTCTAGGTTTATTATGGAATAGTATATAAAGTCCAATTAATTCTGCACCACACCATAAAGCAGCTTCATACGTGTAAGGTTCAAATAACTCTATAAAGAATCCAGCCCCTACTATGGCAATACATAATATTAAAGTAATAATACTTAAAGCTATCACAACTTTAGTCCCATCAGTTCCTTCAATACAATAAAACCATATACCAATTAACGCACCTAAAATAAGTGCCCCAATAGTAGAAATATATTCATAATTCATAGAATGCATAACTAATGCCACAACCGCAGATACATAAGGTAATAAGATACAAAACACCTTCTTCATAATGTCGCCTCCAAATGTTCTTTTATTATAATTGACAATAACTATTCTTTCAAGACAATATTTGCTAATCACATTAAAAACCATAAATTTATTTTCTTAGCACTAAATTAGTAATTATTATCGAATACTTTCTTATGGAAATCTTTTAAATTATCATCAATTTGCTTTAATATTAACGATTCATTTATCTCATCCTCTAAAAGATACATTTTTCATATCAAAACATCATTGTTGCAAACTTTATAATTCATTATAAAATTGCTCATAGTATAAAATATATTTAATAGTAGAAATGTTAATATCATCATATTATAATAATATTAAGGATGTGATAATGATGAGTTTTGTCTCAGCAGATGGCTTGACAACTGTATATGAAACATTATGGGAAGTTGAAAATGAACCTATTGGAATGATTCAATTGGTTCATGGTATTGGTGAAAATATGGAAAGATATGAAAATATAGCTCATTATTTTAATGAAAAAGGCTATATTGTTTATGGAATAGATGTAATTGGTCATGGAAAATCTCTACAAAATGGTATTCATCCTGTATATTTTGGTCAAGTTGGAAGCTGGAAATATGTTGTAGAAGATGTCTACAACATATATCTGCAAATGCACTCTACATATTCAAATTTACCATGTTTTATGATTGGTTTTTCTATGGGATCATTTATATTAAGGACATTGATGATTGATTATGACTTAAATATTCAAGCATGTTTTCTTTTAGGAACAGGTACACAACCAGTAACCATGTTAAAAGGCATTCATTATGTTGTCAAAAAGCATGGTGAAAAGATTGGTGACGTTAATACCAGTGATTTTATCGATAATTTAGCTTTTCAAACCTACAACAGAAAATTCAAAAACACAACAAGCAACGTGGATTGGCTACTACAAAACACAACTGAAAAACAAAAATTCATCAATGATGATGACTGTTATAAATATGTCAGTGCTGGTCTGTTTCGAGAATTATTAAGTGGTATGATTTATACTTGTGATAATAATAAACGATTAAAAGCTCATTACCCTATTTATCTACTATCAGGTAAAGAGGATGCTGTTGGTGACTTTGGTAAAGGTATTATAAGAACTGTTAAATTATTAAAAAAACAAGGAGCTAAAAAAGTTGAATATACAATGTCATTAAGTTAAGATTTGGTGACATTGATTAAGGAGGATGTTTATGTTTACCAATACCATTCAATTACTCAATGATTTTTTAGAAATCACCGATTTTTCTATAGAAAATTATTTTCATGAATATGATTTTAATACCCGTATCAATAATGATATGGGTATTATTTATCCTAATGAGGAATTTGCTTTATCAGAAAAGTGTCAACTCATTCATCATAAAGGTTTATCTTTTTGTATTTATATCATATGTGTTGTGGAAAAAAGTACTGATAAGTTATATGCCATATCTTTCGGATGTAAAGATATTCATAGTGATGAATCAATGATTATTGTAGATTATGTTCATACTCTTATCATTCAATTTTCGTCTTTCGTCAATCAACGTTTATATGAAGGTTTAAAAGATTATACACGTTTAGAACAGATTTATTTATCTACATGTATAAGACTTGCACAAAAAATCAATGAAACAGATTCTGATGAAAAACAATATATCATAGACGATTACCAATTTAATTCTGAATATTGTCAATTAGATTGTAATTTATATTTAACCATATTTTTACATGAAAATGGCTTATTAAATTATTTACTGATATCTGGAGAAAATGATGATGCTTAGCAATACTGTCAATTTAATGAACGCCTATTTAAAGGCCATACATTGTATGAAAACAAATTATTTTTATGAACAGGACTTTATACATCTAGATTCCTACTATGCTTATTTACATCATTATTTGTCGTCTTGCGTTAAATCTCAAACTGTTATATATAAAAATCGAATATTTCATATTGATATTAAATGCATAGCTGATGAAAGATTAGATGAAATAACTAGTATTAGTTTCTGTAGTAAAGAAATAAACAAAGAAAACAATGCATATATTGCTGAATATATTCAATGTCTACTTATTGAGTTTAGTTTTTTTGTAAGTGAAAACTTATATCAATCACTATTAGAAAGTTCAACTCTCAAATCATTTTACCATCAAACGCAACAAAAGCTAATGCTTGAACATCAACGATTGCGAACCAATAAAGCATTAGATATTCACAATATGCTACTAATTGATCCTTCATCAATAAAAGATTTGCCTTATCATATTTATCTTATTTATTATATTAATGAAGAAAAGATACTCAATATATCTCTTCTATTTGATTTATATTATCAATTATAAGAATATTATATTTATAGTCAAAACAATAATCATTGACTTTTATATATTTTATCACGTAAAATGATATTGGTGATTGAATTATGCAAATGATAAAATATGAGGATACTAGTAATGAAATTTTATATGAGGCAATAAAATCAAATGTCAAAGCTCCTATTTATGTTGCTACCATCGATCTTAATGGTACGGAAGAAAATTGTCAAATACCGATGCACTGGCATCGTAGTTTAGAATTCATCATTCCGAAGATAAATTCTACAGAAACATGGATTGAAGGAAAATTATATTTTGTTGATCCTAATCAATTCTTGATTGTTAATAGCAAGGAAGTTCATCGATGTCGTGGAAAAGTCGTTAATCAGAAATATTATGGTTATGCCCTGCAAATTAATTATGAATTTTTACAAACACTTTTTGATGATATAGATGCTTTCTATTTTGATACAATTTATATTAACGAAAACGAAATATTAAATATTCTTAATCAAATTATTGATATTTATTTTTCTAATGATTCCTTAAAAAATATTCAAATGATGGGATTAATTTATGAACTTATGTATGTCTTATTATCTAATCATTGTCATTTAAAAAGTGAAGGTTATTTTATCCAATCAGAAAAGCAAAAAAATAGATTAGTTAAAATACTAACATATATTGATGATGAATGTGATCATATTACTGATGTCAAATCTATTGCGGAGCATTTTCATTTATCTTATGGATATGTGGCTAATCTATTTAAAACATATTTACATATAACTATTCATGATGCCTTAAGCCAGGCACGTATCAAACATATTGAAAATGAACTTATTACAACAGATAAATCTATTACAGAAATATATACCGCTCATGGTTTTACCAACACTAAATCATTTTATCGTGAATTTAGCAAATATCATGATATGACGCCTCATGCCTATCGAAAAAACGCAAGAAATCAAAGCAATATGAGAAATAGCTAGTTGTTTGATGACTTTTTTGCCTATTTAAAGTGCTTTCAAAATGGTATAATTATAAATAGGAGGAAGAAAAGAAATGAAAAAAATTTGGAAATTTTTAGTTGCTGCAAGTATGGTATGTGTATTGGCTGCTTGTTCATCTTCTGATGAGGCATCTGGTAGTGATACATTAAGCGGAACTTATAGCATCTATGTTCAAGGTGATGACTGGGGTTGTGGTGTTTCTAAAGCTATTGTTACTTTAGATTACGTTGTTGATGAAGTCTCTGCTGATGATTTTGTTGTTACTGAAACAAAACAAACAACTGATTGGTCTGATGAAACTTATCCTGTTATTGAAACAACTGTTGATCGTACTATTGAAAATGCATATTTATGTGATGCAGATGGTAATGAAACTGATGAAGCATCTCAATATGTTGCATTAGAACTTTATATTAGCCCTGATGAAGGTTCTCCTATGTTATATTCTATGAGTACTGGATATAATACATGGAGTGATCCTTATTATTTAACAATTTCATTGAGTGATAGTGCTGCTTTAACTTCTGCTGGAACTGAAGTCACTTCATTTACTGTTGATACTGCATATACTGCTAAGACTACTTCTGCTGATGGTTATAGCACTGAAAGTTATGAAGCAAGTGATGGTACAACTTATAATTATGCATATTATAATAGTGAAAGTGATAACGATGTATTAGTTGTTTGGTTACATGGTGCTGGTGAAGGTGGTGCTGGTGTTAATACTGATTCTACTGATCCATATGTTAACTGCTTATCTAATGAAGTTACTGCATTAATTAGTGAGGAATTCCAGGATATCGTTGGTGATGTCAATGTTGTCGCTCCTCAATGTCCTACTTATTGGATGGATGAAGATGGTCAAAGTGGCAATTATAATGGTGGCTCTATTACAATTACAGGTTCACAAAGTTCTTATTATATTGATTCATTAGATGAATTTATTGATCAATATGCTGAATCTATTGGAGCAACTAAGATTGTCTTAGCTGGTGATTCTAATGGTGGTTATATGACTATGGTTATGGCAATTGCTAATCCTGATAAATATACTGCTATTGTTCCTATTTGTGAAGCTTTAACTGATTCACTAATTACTGATGAACAATTTGAAAGCTTAGTTGATTTACCAATGTACTTCATTTATTCAGAAGCAGATACAACTGTTGACCCAACATTACATGAAGAACCAACAATCGAAAGATTACAAGAAGCAGGCGCAACTAACATACATGTTTATTCACCTGAAAAAGTTATTGATACTTCTGGTAGATTTGATGATGAAGATGGAAATGCTTATGAATACAGTGGACATTGGTCTTGGATCTATTTCGATAATAACGAAACAGAATGTGATGACTGTGGCTTAACTGCATGGGAATGGATTGCTGAACAAATTCAATAATACGTCAATAATACGCATTAAGGATTGAGATTTAACTCTCAATCCTTTTTTCTATGCCAAATTTCAAAAATTCTAATAACTTCTCATTAAAAACATCATCTATTTGTATATCCTTTAACTTTTGTATTTCATTCACACATTCACCACATATATCAATACCTAAAAGATGTCCCATACTCATAAAATTTCCTAACAATAACTCCAGTTCAATCATGCGCATATCTCCTTGACTCCATGATGTATGGACAACTTTCTTACTTAAAACATCCTTATCAATTGAAAGATAAAATGGATATTGTTTAAATAATATATCAATCTTTTTCCACTTATCAATATCATTAATGTTTCCTTCTAGTAGACATATTATTTTATCTTGATATTTTTCAATTGTCTGTGCTTGTTTTTCACTAATACCAACCAATATCACATACTTTAAGTACTTGTTATTTTGTAATGCATCCAATATCCATGAACTACAGCTTAACATATCAAACATAGGTTCAATCATATCACTATGATGATCAAAGACGACTAACACAAAATCTTCTTTAACATGACTTAACCATAGTTCAGTGACATAATGATAATCGCCGCCATCGATGAAATGGATACCATGACATGATTTATCTTTGATTCTATTTGATAATTCTTTTTTAGCATCACTACTACAATACCCTTGGACACCTTCAATATCTGTGCAATCTATCCAATCAAAATTCTGGTGTTTATAAAAGCTTTCTTCTTTATAAATATCCGTAAAATTCATAATTGTTATTGTATTCATATTATCACCTATATTTCATTATAAAATCAAATATAAAAGAAATATGAACTATTAAAGGATTAAATCATGCAACTTCATTGTTTCTACAAGTTGTATTATACCTTCAACAATTAAATATATAGCTAACATATAACTTAATATAAAAGATACAAACATTGGTGATACAAGGAATATGATAGCTACAACTATCGTTATAATGGACGTAATAACAGGCCATGAATAACCTTGCATATTAAAATAGGATAATTGATGAGCAAAGGTTAATTTATTAATACCATAAAATAATAATATAAAACCAAATATATAAACCAATATATTAATTGTTAATTGTTTAGGAGATATTAATAATATAAGTCCAATTATGACATTAAAAACACCACTAGACATATTTCCAGCAAAGCGTAATATGGATGGTAATGATACATAATCGATAATTTGATATACCCCAGAGACTATCAACATAATAGCTCCTATAATAACAATTGCTGATAAAGTTTTTGTAGGAAATATTAAACATAAAATACCACATATAATCATAACAATAGCTATAACAATACCCACTATTCTCATAGTATGAAGTCGTTTATTCAATCTATCATTAACATCATCAATAATATCATCATTATAATGTAACATATTGATCACTTCTTTCTTATTTATATTTTATGACAAAAATATAAAATAATGAATAAACACAATTTTATAAATGTATATTAAAGGAGCTTATTTTAAAAGCTCCTCACGGATCAATGTCATTAAGTTTATTTTTAAGAAATTATATGTTAATGACTTTACGGG
>JAJQDJ010000065.1 GCA_021202205.1 Erysipelotrichaceae bacterium | reverse complement strand
CGTAAAGTCATTAACATATAATTTCTTAAAAATAAACTTAATGACATTGATATACCACCTCTTTTATCTTTAAATGTCATGTAATCCCCTGTATCATAACAACTATAATCATTACATTTGTACAATACATCTTCTTTGTCTAAAAATGTCTTTGCAAAATCCTGTGCTAATAGCTTTGCTTCCTTTTCACTGATTGGTGCACCTACTAACTCTTCGTCTACAAAACCATATTCTTTAAAAACATATTGAATAAGTTGGTCATTTTCATCATAAGTAAAATCTAAACAAAGAGTAGGATTTTCTTCATCATCTTTAAAACGATATGTATGGTCAACACAAACAAGTACATCCAAATGATCATATACATCCATGGGCATAACTTGTAATATATCATCTAATAATAGTATTAATTTTTGCGTTTCGACTTGCTTTGACTCTTGTTGACATCCACATAAACATAATAACAAAAATAGTATTAGTAATTTTTTCATATTATCCCTTCCTTGTTATCATATTAACATACGAATGTGGAAAAAATGTATATAAAAAATCACCTTTCGGTGATTTATGCTTGCATATGCACATCCACTTGTGGAAATGGAATAGATATATCGTTTTTATCAAATTCTACTTTAATTTGTTCCAATAAGTCATCTTTTAAAGCATAGTAATTTTCTGTATTTGTCCATGCTCTTAAAGAAATTGTAATGGCATTATCACCATATTTAGATACTCTAGCATAAGGAATAGGATTTTCTAAAGTCATAGGATGTTTTTGAATAACTTCTGAAATGATTTGTTTAGCTTTTTCTACATCTGTATGATAATCAACATCAAATTCAATATCAACACGTCTTGTATCTTCGTGTGAATAATTGACAAATACATTTCCAGCCAAATCATTATTCGGTATCACAACCATCTTATTATCAAAAGTAATTAAAAATGTATAAAGTATTTGAATTTCTTCAATTTTACCTATATAACCATTTATTTCAATCAAATCCCCTTTAACAAATGGCTTTGCAAGCAATATTACAAATCCTGAAACAATTCCTTTCATATAATCCTGCATACCTAAAACAATAGCAGCTCCAGCAGTTGTAAGGACAGCAACTAAAGAAGTTGTTGAAACTCCTAAAGTACTAATTGATGTAATAATAACAATAATTCTTAATCCCCATAATGCAATAGAACCCAAGAAATTTGAAACAATAGGATCAACATCTGCATTCGTTAACATTCTTTTGACTATTTTTACCAAATACTTTGTTCCATACCAGCCAATCAAAAAAACAATTAAAGCATCAAAAATATTCATTGCAACGTTGCTATACTTATCAATGATTGCTTGAATAATACTACTCATATTTATCAACCTCTTTTCTTCTATATGCAATAGTTTATTATTTTTCTGACACTTGTCAACAAAAATAAAACTCTTTTCATTATTTGATAAATAAGCTATAATGATTCATGTTGAGAGGATGATGAAAATGAAAGTAGCAATAATGACCGACAGTAATAGTGGTATTACCCAGGATGAAGGTAAAGCACTTGGTATTACAGTAATACCAATGCCTTTTACTATTGATGGTGAAGAATATTTAGAAGATATCAATTTAACTCAGAAAGAGTTTTATGATAAATTAATGAATACTTATAATGTCTCCACTTCACAACCAGCTGTTGGTGTTGTTAGAGAGTATTTTGATAAATTATTAAAGGAATATGATCAAATTGTCCATATTCCAATGTCTAGTGGATTAAGCAGTTCTTATCAAACAGCTTCATTGCTTGCTAGCCAGGAAGAATATGCAGGCAAAGTGTTTGTAGTTGACTCACAACGTGTTTCAGTTACACAAAAGTGGGACGCCTATGATGCCTTAGAACTTGCAAAGCAAGGAAAAACTGGTCAAGAGATTCACGATATTTTAATGCAACACAAAATGGATGCAACTATCTATATTACTGTTAATACTTTAGAATATCTTAAAAAAGGTGGACGTTTAACTCCAGCTGTTGCAACTTTAGGAGGATTATTAAAAATTAAACCCGTTTTACAGATTCAAGGTGAAAAATTAGATACATTTTCTACAGCTCGTACCATGTCAAAAGCGAGTAAAATCATGATTGAAGCTTGCATGAAAGATATCAAAAGCAGAATAGATGATAGTGAAGATATGCATAATACAAACCTTATGATTGCTTATACATATGATAAAGATCAAGCGCTAAAATTTAAAGAACAAGTTGAAGAAGCATTCCCTTGTAAAGTTACTTTCTGTGATCCATTATCATTGAGTGTATCATGTCATATTGGTCCTCATTCATTAGTTATAGCAGCTTGTAAAAAAATTGTTTAAGATGCGTTATGCATCTTTTTTAATTTTCAATTGCATTTCTTACTTATTTACGTTATCATACTCTTGTCAAGCAAGCATAAATATTGAAAAAAGATATAATAATTAGCAAAGCTGATATATAATGAATAATTTAATAAGAAAGGTGGTAAAGTAATGGCAGAAACGCCAAAAAATCATCCTACAACTAGGAAAACAAATAATAAAAGACCTACAAGAAAAGAAGAATTTTCCAATGATACAAAAGTATTTGCCTTAGGTGGCTTAAATGAAATTGGGAAAAATATGTATTGTATTGAACATAAAGAAGAAATAGTTATTATTGATGCAGGAGTCAAATTTGCTGAAGATGGGCTACCAGGTATAGATTATGTTATTCCCGATTATACGTATTTAAAAAGAAATGCAAGAAAAATCAAAGCCTTACTCATTACTCATGGCCATGAAGATCATATTGGAGGTATTCCATTTTTATTACAGGTAGTACCTGTAAGATTTATCTATGCCTCACCTTTAGCTTGTGCCATGATTAAAAGGAAACTCGAAGAGAAACATTTAGCAAACGCTACAAAGCTTATTGAAATTAATGATCTTTATCAAATAAGAACAAAATATTTTAATATTGGTTTCTTTAAAACCAATCACTCTATTCCTGAATCATTAGGTATTATTGTGAATACGCCTAACGGACGTATTGTTTCTACTGGCGATTTTAAGTTTGATTTAACACCTGTTGGTGATCCCGCTGATTATCAAGTTATTAGCTTTTTAGGTGAAACTAGTGTCACTTTATTATTAAGCGATTCAACAAATGCTGAGATTCCTAATTTTACAGTCAGTGAAAAACAAGTCGCTTATAGTGTACAAGAAGAATTTAGAAAAACCGAAGGTCGTTTAATTGTGGCAACATTCGCTTCTAATATTCATCGTGTACAACAGATTATTGTTGCAGCAGTAAAATTTAATCGTAAAATATTGGTATTTGGAAGATCTATGGAAAATAATATTCAAATATCTAGACAATTGGGTTATATCAAATGTCCTGACCGTTTTTTTATTAAAAATGATGAAGCAAAAAGATTACCTGATAATGAAATATTGATATTATGCACAGGAAGTCAAGGTGAGGCATTAGCAGCATTAAGTAGAATTGCCAATGGTACACATCGACAAATATCAATCAAGCCTGGTGATACTGTTTTATTTTCATCTAATCCTATTCCAGGTAATACAGGTAGTGTCAATAAAGTTATTAACAAACTATATCGTGCAGGTGCAAGAGTTCTAACCAATGAAGCAATTAATAACTTACATACATCTGGACATGCTTCTCAGGAGGAACAAAAATTGATGTTATTATTAACAAAACCTAAATATTTTTTTCCTGTTCATGGAGAATATCGTATGCTTAAAATACATGCAAAATTATATGAAGAAGTTGGTTTCCCACAAGATCATGCTTTTGTTTTATCAAACGGTGATTCTATTCTTTTAAGAAATGAAGAAGCTAGGTTAGGCCCTCGTATTCATGTTGATGATATTTATGTGGACGGTAATGATATTACTGGTTTATCAACAGCAGTATTAAGAGATCGTCAAATCCTAGCTGAAGATGGCATGGTTTCAGTATTAATTGCTATGGATTCACGTGCTGGATGTTTACTCAATAAACCGATTATTATGTCTAGAGGCTTTGTTTATATGCAAGATAGCAAGGAAATGATTAGAGAAGCTGAATACTTAGTTAATCGAGAATTATCAAAGTTATTAAAACGTAAAACCACATTTGGTGAAATTAAAAATACCATTAGAGATACTTTAGGTCCATACTTCTATCATAAAACAAAAAGAAATCCAATGATCATACCCGTTATCATGAATAAAAAAGTATGAAAATATTTAAAATTATTCGACGTATTATTGTATTAATTATAGTTTTATCTTTAATTGTTTTATGTGGTTTTGGTTTCTTTGTATCACCAAATGAATACACTTTTAAAAATATCCGTTTCCGTTATGTAAACGAAAATGTGGGATCAGATTTGAATGATTTTAAGATTGCATTTATTTCAGATGTTAATCTAAATGATGATGATAGTTTAGAACGTTTTTCTAATATTGTTGATGATTTAAATGAGCAAGACTTTGATATGGTTATCTTTGGTGGTGATCTTTATGAAGATAGTATTTTTAGTGATGAAGAAGTTGCAGAAGTTTTAAAAAGTATTAACTGTAAGTATGGCAAATTGGCTATCCTTGGAGACAAGGATAAAAACAACACCTTAGAAATAACAATCATCCTTAATAATGGTGGTTTTGAGGTCTTAAGTGATACGAGTAGAACCATCTATTATGAAAATGCAACATTTACACTTCTTGTATATGATGATGAAACAGATATTTCATTATTAGATGCAAGTTCTTCTACGATAACTATTGGCATTGCTCATTATCCTGATACTTATACAACTGCTAAAGATTATGTCAATTTACAATTATCAGGACATAGCTTAGGTGGCTCTATCTATCTTCCTTATTTTGGTGCCTTATTCAGTGAAGAAGGATGTACAACCTACAATCATGGTACTTATCAAACAAGCAATTCTGCCTTGGTTGTATCCAATGGTGTCACAGGGACATCATCGTTCCCATTTAAACTATTTGCCCAAAATCAAATATTAATTGTTTCATTAAATACAGCAAGCAGCGATTAATCGCTGCTTTTTCATATCTTGCAAATACACATAATTTACATAAATAAGATAGAGATACTTATTAAAGTGAAGTATAATTATCACATAGAAAGGAGTTTTTTATGCAGGAAAGTATGAAAAAGTATGTTGCTGAGGTTATTGGCACTTTTGTTCTTGTTACATTTGGTTGTGGAACAGCTATTGCGGTTGGTTGCTCAAGTAAAGCTGGTAGTGGTTATTTATTAACTGCTTTAGCATTTGGCTTGGTTATTGTAGCAATGGCTTATAGTATAGGAAATATATCAGGATGTCATGTCAATCCGGCTGTATCACTTGCTATGCTTATTAGAGGACAATTATCTGTAACTGATTTTATCGGTTATGTTATTAGTCAATGTATTGGTTCCGCACTTGGATGCGTTGTCTTGGGAATTGTATTTGGTTTTAATTGTGGTTTTGGTGCTAATCAAATCCAAACAGGATGGACTAATGGCACAGAGATGGGTGCATTAGTTGTAGAAATTATTTTAACATTTGTATTTGTATTAGCAATTATTGGTGTTACTAGTAAAGTTGAAAATAGTGCAATAAGTGGTTTGGTAATTGGTTTATCATTGACTTTAGTGCATATATTAGGTATTGCTTTAACAGGTACATCAGTCAATCCAGCTAGAAGTCTCATGCCTGCTTTATTTGCTGGTGGAACAGCATTAGCTCAGGTTTGGATATTTATAGTAGGACCTCTTGTTGGTGGTGCTTTAGCAGCTATTGTTTATAGTTTCTTAGAAGATTAAGAAAGTCAGGAATTAAAAATCCTGACTTTTATATTGATCCAGTTTTTATTGTTGCAATAATATATACAATCAATTCAACAAGTAAAAAAATAGCTGTAATAATATTTGATAATTGATAAATATAAGCAAATACCAATGTAAATCCAAATACAAAATAAAGTGCTCCTTGAAGCTGTGCGCAAATATCAGGATCTTTAATACTTTCCTTTTTTCTTGAACCCATTAGCATCTTTTTAGTAAAGAATGTAAATAATCCTAAAACGATTAAAGCTATACCAATGATAAACATAGTTAACCTCCTTTAATTTAAGCTCATTATAACACAATTTTTATATTGTGTAACCTGCATATTGACTCATATACAAATCATAGTATTTACCTTTATGAGCTAATAACTCATCATGATTGCCAGTTTCAACAATTTCTCCCTGATCCATAACAACAATAATATCAGCATCTCTAATTGTCGATAAACGATGTGCAATAATAATACTTGTACGATTTTCCATAATAATATGCATAGCATCCTGTATGTCTTTTTCAGTACGAGTATCAACATTAGAAGTAGCTTCATCTAAGATAAGGATCTTTAAAGGCTTTTGCGATAGCTAATAATTGTCTTTGTCCTAAGCTTAAATGTTCTCCTGCTCCTGTAAGGATTGTTTCATAACCTTCAGGTAGCAAATGAAGCAAGTTTGTACAACGACTCATTTCAATAGCATGATCCAAATCTTCTTGTGTAGCTTGTTCATTAGCGTACATAAGATTATTTTTAATCGTATCAGAAAATAACGTTGTGTCCTGTAAAACAATAGCTATATTATGTCTTAAAGTATCTCGTGATATTTCTTTAAGATTTTGATCATTAATAGTAATGTCACCACTATCAATATCATAAAAACGCATAAGCAAATTAACTATGGTTGTTTTACCTGATCCTGTTGCTCCTACAAGTGCCACTTTCTTCCCACTTGGTATATATAACGAAAAGTCTTGAATAATAGGTTGACCCTCTTTATATGAAAAATTCACATGCTGAAATTCAATATCAGCTTGCTTATTTTCATGATAAGCCTCACCTTGCATGTCTTCATTTTCTTCATCCAAAACAATAAAAACACGTTCAGCCCCTGCAATTGCTGTTTGCAGTTGGCCAAAAACATTGGCTAATTCATTAATTGGTCTACTAAACTGTTTAGCATAAACAATAAAAGCAGAAATAACACCAACAGAAATCAAACCATGAATCGCAAAATAACCACCAAACACTGCAATAATAACAAAACCAATATTACTGATACAATTCATCACTGGCCCCATAACTCCACTAAATATCTCACAACGAATATCCGCTTTGGTTAAATCATCTGAAGTTGTAATAAAATCATGAATGATTTCCTCTTGTCGATTATAAGCCACCACAATATGATATCCTGTAATCATTTCTTCTACGTGACCATTCAAATACCCCAATAATGCTTGCCTTTGACGGGAATATTTTCTTACTTTCTTGGAAAGATAATTACTAGCAACAACCGTTAGTATAATTGTCAAGCAACTTAATAATGCTAATTGCCAGCAATAATAAACCATCATAATAATTGTTCCAATAATAGTTAATATACCAGAAAATAAAGATGCTAATGATTGTGATATAACTGTTGATATATTTTCAATATCATTACTCATACGACTCATTACATCACCATGCGAATGATTATCCAAATATTGCACAGGCAGATCAACAATCTTAGAGAATAATTCATCACGCATCTTTTTGACAACACTCTATGATAATCGTGCACCAATCATACCCTGTAATAATTGACATAGACAATAAATAGCATATGTTATAGCAATTAATAATAATGTCGTTAACAATATTCCTTCTGCACTACCCGCAATAATATCAATAGCCTGACTTTGCAAGCTCGGTGCATAAACACCCGCAAGCGTTCCAACAATCACAACTAATAACATACTTAAAACCATAGTCTTTTCATGAATAAAATAGGTAATAAGACGTTTAATCGTCGAAACTACATCTTGGGCCTGCTCCACTTCGGCAAAACGTTGGGCACGTTTGTTCATCATTGGTATATTTCTGTCAGTTAATTGACGATCACTCATTATTCTCACCTGCTTTCATTTGAGAATGATAAATATCCTGATATATCAAACAATCATTCATCAGCTCATCATGTGTTCCTTGCCCTACTATTGTTCCTTCATCCAATACAATAATACGACTTGCATGTCTAACAGTTGCTATTCGTTGAGCAATGATAATTTTGGTATTATTTTTTGGTAAAGCATTGTATAATTTAGATTCTGTCTTTAAGTCCAAAGCACTTGTTGAATCATCGAAGATCATAATTTCACTATTTTTAACAATAGCTCTCGCTATTGCTAAACGCTTCCTTTGTCCACCAGATACACCTGTTCCACCTTGTAAAAGAGTATCATATTGATCTTTCATACGTTCAATAAATTCATCTGCTTGAGCAATTTTTGCAGCATTGATAATTACTTCATCACTCGCTTCAGGATTCCCCCAGCTAATATTCCCTTTAATTGTATCGGTAAACAATTCACTCTTTTGTAAAACAATGACTATTTTATCTCTTAATTTTTCTTGTCTGTAATCTTTAACATTGATTCCATCAACGAATATTTGTCCACTTGTCACATCATAAAATCGCATAATAAGATTGACTAATGTCGATTTACCACAACCTGTACTTCCCATAATAGCTACAGTTTCACCTGGTTCAATCTTCAAATTAATATTTTTTAATACTCTATTTTGACTACCTGGATAAACAAATGAAACATCCTTAAATTCTACGCTTCCTTCATTATTATTTTCTTCAACATTACCATCTTCAAGTTGAGGTGTCACTTTTAATATTTCATGTAGTCTATTCCATGAAACAATTCCTCTAGAAACATTTTGAAATATCATAACAACCATCAATATAGCATGTAATAATTGCGTTGTGTATGTAATGGTTGCCATAATCGCACCCGGCGTTGTCACTCCAATACTAACTTATACATTACCAACTAACAAAACAACAATAACAACTATATACATGATAATATTCATAATAGGTGTCATTAACGCAAATATAATTAATACAGATAACTGTGTATGAACCAATTCTTCATTTGCTTTTTTAAAATGAATCTTTTCATATATTTCTTTAACACACGCCTTAATAATTCGAATACCACTAATATCTTCTAGCATAATATTATTAATTTGATCAATTTGTTCCTGTAATCTTGTAAATAAGGGATTCGCTTTATATAAGCACACAAGCAATGTTCCTAATATAAATGGAAAGGCTGCAATCATAATAAATCCAAAAGTATGATTCAATCTAAAAACACAATACATACTACCAAACATCAAAAAACCATTCCTAATAATAGAACGACAAAAGACAGATGCATATAACTGTACCTGTGTAATATCATTAGTAATACGAGTAATCAAAGAACCTGTTTTAAAATCATCCACTTGTTCAAATGAAAAATGCATAATATTCTCAAAACAATCTTTACGAATATCATTGCCCATGTTTTGTGTAAAATATTGTGCTGTTGCATTATTCAATGAGCCACTTGTACCACCTAAGATAGTACAAATAATCATTAATAATCCTACTGTTATAATAACATTGATATCCCCTACATTATTATTATTGATACCTAAAACACCATCATCAACTATCGTACTCATCAATGTTGGCTGAATCAAATCATTCAATACTTCTCCTACCATTAATAATGATGCTAAAACAGCCCATTTAAAATATGGTTTAACATATTTCCACATTATACTTCCTCCCACTATTCAAGGTACCTTAATAATTATAATTCTTACCTATTAAGCTGTCAATCCTGTATTATAAAAACACACCTAAGTGTGTTATTCATAATCGCATGTATAGCCACGCATATCTAATTCTAATTTTTCAACCTGCCAATCATCTAGTAAATGACCAAGCTCTGCTTTAATTCGTACAACACCTTTCAAATCATCTCCACTAATAACAGCCATAATTGTTGGCCCAGCGCCTGATAAATAGCAGCCTAAAACCTTTTCATCATGTTCAAGAATAGTCATAATTTCATCAAAACCTTGAATCAAATGTCCACGATAAGGTTGATGTAAACGATCTTTGAACCCTAATTTCAATCCATCATCATAGCCATTGATAAGCGATGCCACCATCAAGGCTAAATGTGCTACATTGGCAATAGCATCTGATCGATTGATTTGTTGAGGTAAGACTGAACGTGCTTTTTCGGTAGACAATGTAAATGGTGGAATCAATGCTACAAAGCGATAATCATGTTTCACTGGAATATTAAGTGTTGTTACTGTTTCATTCATAACTGAAACTGTTAAGCCTCCAAAAATAGCAGGTGCAACGTTATCAGGATGGCCTTCAATCCTAGTCGCAAGTTCTAATATTTCCTGTCTGGCATCATATTTATCCTTAAAAGCAAATGCACCTACAATACCAGCCACAATACAAGTAGAAGAACTACCTAAACCTCTTGTATAAGGAACATCTCCACTACAATCAATACGTAATCCATTGAACTCTAGACCGCATGCTTTAGCACCTTCTTTAAAAGCCTGATAAGTCATATTGTCTTCATTACAAAATTGTACAGGACAGCCTCTTATATCCAAACCTTCATCTAATAATTCAAATACAAAAGTATTATAAAGTGTTACAGCCAAACCTGCCACATCAAATCCTGGGCCCAAATTGGCACTGGTTGCTGGAACTCTTACCTTAACCTGCATAATTATAACTCCTTGATAGCTTCACCGATATAATCAATGATAGCTTCTTTATCAATAACTTTCTGATGAAGGATTTCTTTATCCTTTAATCCTTGTAAAGGTTTTGGTACATCTACTTTGGTGATATCATGAATAGCTTCTACAGCTTCATATTCATCCTTATCTTCACCAGTAATAGCTTTGTAAACAGAGCCTGGGAATTTATATGGTGATGCTGTAGATAATAGAATATTCTTTGTGTTATCATGACTTTCATTTTGATATTTTTTATAAACACCATAACCAACAGCTGTGTGAGTATCTAGCAAATAGCCGTTTTCTTTAAAACAATTTCCAATTGTTTGTAAAACTTGTTCTTCACTTAACCATCCAGCTACAAAGTTTGCTTTAACCTTACTAAAAATAGCCTCATCAACTTTATAAATACCTGTTGTATTAAGTTCATGCATATATTGATTAACCTTATCAGTATCTTCACATAGGAAATAAACCAATCTTTCCAAATTACTAGATACCAATATATCCATAGCAGGAGCATTTGTCTTATAGAATTCTCTATTAGCATCATATACTCCTGTATTAAAGAAATCAGTTAATATATTATTCTTATTAGAAGCCACAATAAACTTCTTAATTGGGAGTCCCATATTTTTAGCAATATAACCTGCTAAACAGTTGCCAAAATTACCACTAGGAATCGTAAAATTCACTTCTTCTCCTAATTCTATCTCTTGATTATTCACTAATGTCATATAAGAGTAAAAATAATAAACAATTTGTGGAATAAGTCTTCCAATATTAATAGAATTCGCAGATGATAAAAATACACTATGCTCGTCACCTAACTGTTTTAGCTTTTCTGATGCAAAAGCTTTCTTAACTGCTGTTTGTGCATCATCAAAATTTCCTCTAATCCCTATAACATCTACATTGCTACCTGTTGTTGTACCCATCTGTTGTTTTTGCACTGGTGAAACACCCTCATCAGGATAAAACACTTTAATACATGTTCCTTCAACATCTTTAAAACCTTCCAAAGCGGCTTTTCCAGTATCTCCACTCGTTGCTGTTAAAATCATGACTTCTCTATCTTCTCCACTTTGTTTTAATGAAAAAGTCATAAAATAAGGAAGCAAGCTTAACGCCATATCTTTAAAAGCAGAAGTTGGTCCCTGGAACAATTCTGTTACATATACATCACCAGCTTTTTTAACTGGTACAACAGTTTCTGGAAACAATCCTGTTGCATAAGCTTTACGGCATAATTCACGTATATCATCTTTAACTTCATCAGGTGTAAATTCTGATATAATTTCAGTTGCCAAATCAACATAATTTAAATTTAATAAAGACTTCAAATCTTTTGTATTCACTTTAAAATCAGGGACTAATAAGCCACCATCATCACCAATGCCTTGTAAAATAGCTTCATAAAAGTTTAATGGTTTTTGTTGACCTCTTGTACTTATATAAGTTTTTTTCATTTTTCATTCCCCCTGTTCATTAACTCAATCATTGTATAAAATTTCATTTTATATGTCAAGGCATTAGAAAAAAACTACTTTGACTATTACATAACAATATATTATAATAGCTTCGTATATATAAAGGGGAATAAAATATGAGTAAATTAAAAATACCAGAAAATTATCAGCCTCAATTAAATCTCATTGAGACTGAAGTGGCAATCAAAATGATTAAAGATACATTTGAAAGAAGATTAGCTGAACAATTGCGTTTAACACGTGTTTCAGCACCATTATTTTTATTAAAGAATACAGGACTTAATGATAATCTAAATGGTTTTGAAAAGCCTGTATCTTTTAAATCTTATGAATTAAATAATGATGATGAAATTGAAATTATTCATTCTTTAGCAAAATGGAAAAGAGATGCTTTATATCGTTATGGTTTTGAAAGACATACAGGATTATATACAGATATGAATGCTATAAGAAAAGACGAAGAATTGGATAATATTCATTCTATGTATGTTGATCAATGGGACTGGGAAATGGTAATTGCCCAGGAAGATAGAAATTTAGATTTTTTTAAAGGAGTTGTTTCTAAGATTTATAACGCTTTATTAGATGTCGAATTTCTCATGATTAGACATTATCCACAATTAAGTGAATCAATTTTACCAGAAGAAATTCATTTCGTAACATCTCAGGAATTAGAAGATCTCTATCCTGCTTTAACATCAAAAGAAAGAGAGCGTGAAATTGTTCGTGCTTATAAAGCTGTCTGTATATTACAAATTGGTGATTTATTAAAATCAGGTATTGTTCATGATGGTCGTGCTCCAGATTATGATGATTGGAAATTGAATGGTGATATTCTAGTCTATAATTCACAACTGGATGATGCTTTAGAAATATCAAGTATGGGTATTCGTGTTGATGAAAAATCATTAGTCGAACAATTGGATAAAGCCAATGCTAATGATAGATTAAATTTACCTTTCCACCAAAATATCATCAATAAAGTTTTACCATTAAGTATTGGTGGAGGTATTGGGCAAAGTCGTTTATGTATGTTCTTTTTAAGAAAAGCTCATATTGGCGAAGTTCAAGCATCACTTTGGGATGAAGAAACAATGACTTTATGCCACGAAAATAATATACATTTATTATGATTCAGATATTTCTGAATCTTTTTTATTAATTTACAGTTTTTTTCACATATTACTCAAGTTTCGCACTTCAATTTCAATAATTAATTAGTGAAAATAGCGCAA
>JAJQDJ010000131.1 GCA_021202205.1 Erysipelotrichaceae bacterium | reverse complement strand
CCTCCAAATCAGCCCTCCCTTAATTCCAGTTTCATTTTACAATACGGGTTAATATAGAAAAGGCAAAATTGCTTGGTCTTTTCTATATAAAAAAGAAAATATATGTTATAATATTTTAAAAGGGGCTGATATCATGGGTATTCTTCTTAATCCAAATAACAGAAGTTATCAACTAATGAAGAATGGAAAAATCTTTGTTGATAAGTCATTAATGATTCATATTATTAATCAATATATTAATATAGAAGATCGCTTTATATGTGTTGCTAGACCTAGACGATTTGGTAAAAGTGTTGATGCTAATATGTTAGTAGCATATTATTCTAAAGGTTGTGATTCATCTTCTTTATTTGATGATTTAAAAATAGCCCAATGTTCAAACTATAAAGGACATTTAAACAAACATGATGTTATTGTACAAAAAATTCTTAGCCGCGTCCATTCCATAGATGAACTCAAAGAGAAATTGACTCAAAGAATTGTTAAAGATTTAAAACGTGTTTATCCTGATGAGCAGTTATACGAAGATGGTGAACTTGCTTCAATATTTGAAAACATATATGATGAGTATGATCAAACGTATATTTTTATTATCGACGAATGGGACTGCATCTTTAGAGAATACAAATATGATAAAAAAGGCCAAGAGAAATATTTAGATTTTATAAGAAATCTTTTTAAAAGTTCTATATATGTCGAAATGGCTTATATGACAGGTATACTCCCAATAAAAAAATATGGAACGCATAGTGCTCTTAACATGTTTAAAGAAATATCAATGATTAATTCTACACCAATTGAAGAATTTATGGGATTCACTGAGGAAGAAGTCAAAAAACTTTGTGATAAACATAATATGGATTTTGATGAGCTTAAAACATGGTATGATGGATATCATATTGGAGATTATTCCTTATATAATCCTCGTTCAATTGTATCTTCTTTATCAGATAAAAAATACGATAACTATTGGACAAGTACTGAAAATTATGAAGCTTTAAAAACATATTTTGATATAAATATGGATGGTATAAAAGAAGGTATTGTTTCTTTATTAGCAGGTGAAAGAATTGTTATTGACACTTTATCGTTTCAAAACGATATGACAACATTTCATTCTAGAGATGATATATTTACATTATTAGTACATCTTGGTTATTTAAGTTATAATTCATCTACAAGTGAAGTTTATATACCAAATAGAGAAGTCAGATCACAATTCGAATTGGCACTTAGAGATAGTCATTGGGTTGAATTAAATCAAGCAATTCAAAACTCAATGAATCTTCTAGAAGCCACTTGGAATAAAGATGAAGAAAAAGTTGCATATTATATAGAAGAGGGACATTTAGGGATTTCTAATTTGAAATACAATAGTGAAGAAGCTTTAGCCCATACTGTTGATATAGCTTACTTTGCAGCTAGAGGATATTATAAAAAAATTGTAGAACTACAAGCTGGTAATGGTTATTGTGATATAGCTTATATTCCTAAAACAAATAAGCCAGCATTATTAGTAGAACTTAAATGGCAGGATAATCCTGATACAGCCATTAATCAAATCAAAAAGAAAAAGTATTACAAAGGATTAGAGGATTACAGTGATAATTTGCTTCTAGTAGGGATTAGTTATCAAAAAGATATCAACAAAGATAATTATAAAACACATTATTGTACCATTGAAAAATACACTAGAAAAGAGACCTTTCAATAGGTCTCTTCTTTGTATTCTATTACATTATCGTTTTGATATACAATTTTGGCACTATGGAAATGATTATCTTTCAACCAATCAAAGAAATGATAATCACCTTCCCACATTTTTAATTCGTTGATTTTATCATCATCAATCCACGCTAATATACCTTCATTGCACTCAATCATATCACCGCTGAAATCTTCACAGTCATACACAAACATGCCTTCATCCTGACCATAATACAACCCACGAAACACGACAAAACCATGAAGAGAAAGCGTATGTGCCTTATATCCTGTTTCCTCAAAGATTTCACGTCTCATACACTCTTCAACACTTTCGCCACTTTCCATCTTACCACCAACACCAATCCATTTGCCCTCATTGATATCATTTTCTTTTTTAATACGATGCAATAGTAATGTTTGGTGATTTCGTTTTAAATAGCACATTGTGGTAATAATCATATATAGTGATAATAATCAGGTGAAGTACCTGCGATTATTTCACAATCCACTTCCTTTTCTAATAATTCTTTAAGTTTATGGACCATTATGTTTTCTGCATGATGATTGATATCTACGAGTAATATATGATGATCAAAGGCATTTTTGGCATGACGATATTTAGAATCACCTGTCAAATAAGCATCAACCTTGCCATAAAACTCATGCATAAAATCAGCTCCACTACCACCACATATAGCAATTCGTGATATTGTTGAAGCATTGCCTGCATATTTGAGATGTTCAATATGATAAGTAGATTGAACGTGTTGAATAAAATCATCTAAGTGATATGTTTGATTAAGTGTTGCTATTCTGGTTATACCAGAAGCATCACCAACTTGAACATCATGTACTCCTAAAGCCTCAATAAGCCATTGATTCATTGATATATTATCCATAGCAGTATGACTGCTATAAACAGCTATATGATTTTCTATTGCTTTATATATAAATTCACCCATAAAATGATCCTTATCGATATTATCAATAGGATCTAATAAAAAAGGATGATGAGTAATAAGTAATTGACACTTATTATCAATGGCTTCCTGTAATGTTTGATTATCAGCATTTAAGGAAATCATGATTCTTTGTATGTCTTGATTTTGATCACCAATCTGTAAACCACATTTATCCCATTCTTCTTGTAAAGATAGCGGATAATGACTTTCCATTATATCAATAATTTGTTTCAGTTGCATTGTTTCACCTCTCAAAAAAAATCTTTTAAATGATTACTTGGTTGTCTTAGTTTTCGTAAAGCTTTGGCTTCAATTTGACGAATACGTTCACGCGTCAAATGAAAGTGTTGCCCTACTTCTTCCAATGTTCTTTTATGGCCATCATCCAAGCCAAAGCGCAAACGCAATACTTGTTCTTCACGATCAGTAAGCTTTAAAAAAGCCGTGTTCAATTCATCTTTTAATAATTCATTATGCGTATAATCATCAGGTGCTATTGTTTTATTATCTTCTACAAAGTCATCCAAATGCGAATGATCTTCACCAATGGGAGTTTGCAAAGATACTGGTGTTTGTGCTATAACTTGAAGCTGACAAACCTTTTCAACTGTTATACCCATATGTTCAGCTATTTCTTCATCTGTTGCTTCGCGACCCAATTGTTGACATAATTGTTTTTGTACGATTTTGAAGCGTTGAATATTTTCTACCATATGAACAGGCAAACGAATACTTCTTGATTGATTAGCAAGTGCACGCGTCATAGCTTGTTTAATCCAGCATGTAGCGTATGTAGAGAACTTGAATCCCTTGGTATAATCAAACATCTCTACTGCTTTCATCAATCCAATATTGCCTTCCTGTATCAAATCCAATAATGACATACCGCGATTGTTGTATCCTCTTGCAATCGATACAACAAGACGCAAGTTAGCGTCAATAAGTTTTTGCTTAGCTTGGTTATCACCTTGCTTGATTTTCTTAGCTAATGCAATTTCCTCATCCTGACTCAACAAATCAATTTGTCCTATTTGCTGCAAATACAATTTAACTGAATCATCTAAAATAGTCGTTTCCTCTTGTGTACTTATAAGACATCCTTCCTTTCATCAATGATTTTTAGTATATATTTCCTCTTCAATTAGATGAATCATATGTGTCACTTCCTGATAACGAGCTTGACTCTCAGTTAAGGAAGTAAGTATATTTTGATATATGTCTAATTGTCTAAGCCATTTTTCTTTAAATAAATCATTTTTATGTTTTCTTAAGATAGGACCAAAATAAAGGTCATGTTCATTATAAGTGATTTTTTCATCAGTTTTTTCACAAACAATAATTTCATAAATATGGGATGCATCCTTAACAATATCTTCACCAATGATTTGCATATGATGCTGATATAAATATTCTCTTAATATTTCTAAGCCAACATTTGCCTGTAAAATAAAACGATGATTATTTAAATAATCTGGAAATTCATCTAATATTTCAACCGTGAGTTTACCACCCATTCCACATATGCTAATCATATCAACTGATTTATCAATAATAGGGTTTAAACCACTTCCTTGAAGTGGTTTAACTTTCTTTTGTTTCTATCGTTTCAATAGCACTACTTAAAGGACCACTAGCAATATCACATGCATAAGCTTTATCGATGACCTTGTTTAAAACAAGATAAACAGGTAAATAAGCATGATCACTACCAATATCTGCTAAAATATGCCCTTTTCTATATTGTATAATAAGATCGGCTATAGCTTGTAGTCTTGGTGATAGTTTCATTATTTATCTAAGAAATCCTTTAAACGTTTAGAACGAGATGGATGTTTGAGTTTTCTTAAAGCCTTGGCTTCAATTTGACGTATACGTTCCCGCGTTACATTGAATTCTTTTCCAACTTCTTCTAGTGTTCTTGTACGTCCGTCATCTAAGCCAAATCTTAAACGTAATACTTTTTCTTCACGGTCTGTTAATTCTAATAATACTTCGTTAAGCTCATCTTTCAATAATTCATTAGCAGCATAATCATCTGGTGACATCGCTCCTTCATCTTCAATGAAATCACCCAAATGAGAATCATCTTCTTCACCAATTGGCGTTTCCAAAGAGACCGGTTCCAAAGAAATCTTTTGGATTTCCCTAACTTTTTCAGGTGTCATACCATCCATTAATTCAGCAATCTCTTCAGCTGTTGGTTCCCTGCCCAATTCCTGAACCAATTGTCTTTGTACACGCGTTAATTTATTAATGGTTTCTACCATATGGACTGGGATACGAATTGTTCTAGCTTGATCGGCAATAGCACGAGTAATAGCTTGCCTAATCCACCATGTTGCATAAGTAGAGAATTTAAAACCTTTCGTATAATCAAACTTTTCAACTGCTTTGATTAATCCCATATTCCCTTCTTGAATCAAATCCAAGAATAACATACCTCTACCAACATAACGCTTAGCAATCGAAACACTCAGACGTAAATTGGCTGCTGCCAATTTCTTTTTGGCTTCCTCGTCACCCTCAAGAATACGTTTCGCTAATTCTATTTCTTCATCATGGGTTAATAATTCCACACGACCGATTTCTTTGAGATACATTTTAACTGGATCGTTGATTTTAACATTGCTACCTAATTGATTAGGATCCTCTTCTTCAGCTTGAGAAGAATACAAATCAGCAGTATCTGTTGTCATCATATCGAAGTCGCCACCAAAATCAAGATTTGGTAAATCACTGTCTAAATCATCTTTTAAGCTATCTAAGTCACCTAATTCATCCAATTCTTCCAAATCTTCTAGTGATTCTAAACCATCAAGCTCATCTTCCATGCCTTTGAGCCGTTCTTCATCATCGACTTCTAAAGCATCCAAACCATCTTCTATTATAATATTATTATCAGTAATAAATTCTAATAGTTCTTCGGCACCTTCATCATCAAGATCATACTTTGTTAAAAAAGTATCAAGATCATCTTGAGATAATGTTCCGCCCATCGCTTGAGCTGTTTCCTTAATTAATGTCTTTAAATCATCAAGAGTTACTGGTGTTGCTTTTTTACTTTTTTCTTTCATTGTTTACTCCTTCTTTACTGTTCCTCATTGAGCTTTAATATTTCATCTAATATTTGTGCTTTCTGATAAGGATCTAATATATAATTAAATTGTTCTAATAATTGTTGTTTTTTTAGTTTTCTGGCATTTTCACCTATAGTTGTAATGTAATCATCAATAGCCTGTGATTGACATTCTAATGGCAAATGCGATTGTGATATATCAATAATTTTTGATATCAATTTTTCGTCATGAACACGATCAATCAAATCTGCTACTTCCAAGATACTATGATGGCGATAATAATCCAAAATATACGAGGCAATAACACGATAATCATCATCATACATAAATCCTGCTTTCGCTTCGTATTTTAAAGCGACTTCACGACTATTCATCATATAGAATAATAAATCATGCTCCGCTTTTTGATATTTATCTTCATAAGTTATAGGTTTTCTTTCATTAGTATATTCTATAACTGGTTGTTGAATACCGCTTACCCTTTGTTGAATGATTTCAAAAGAGAATCCCGATTTTTGTGAGAACAAATGACTATAATAATCTTTATCAACATTATCACTAAGTTTAGAGATATGCTGACACATTTTTTCCATATATTGCTTACGTTCATCGTAGTTATTGGTATCAACATATTCATAATCCATCATGAATTCAATGGGTTTGTATGTTTTTTTCAAGATTGCCTTTAAACCTGCTTCACCTTGCAATTCATAGATTTCATCTGGATCATGATTATCAGGTAAAACAATAATAGAAACATTAAAACCTGCATCTATCAGTTGTTGTGACGCCTTAGCCATAGCAGATAAACCCGCCCTATCACCATCTAAACATAAATATACAGAATGTGTCAAACGCCTTAACAACCTTATATGACCATGAGTAAGCGCTGTTCCCATAATAGCAACCGTGTTATAGATGCCTGCCTTATACATCGCTATAACATCCATAAATCCCTCTAACAAATAGACAAATCCTGCCTGCTTGACGGCCTCACGGCATTGATGATAATGATACAAGTTTTCACCTTTCATAAAAATATCCGATTCAGGTGAATTCACATATTTTGCATTGGTTTGTGTAGGCTTATAAATACGTCCACTAAAGCCTATCACATAACCATCGGCATTAAACAAAGGAAACATAATACGATCACTAAAACGATCAGAATGATAATTATTCTCTAATATCAAGCCAGATTTAACCATATCAATTTCTTTATAACCAAGTTTTTGAAATGATGAATATAAAACTGATTCAAGTGGTGCATAACCTATTTGAAATTCTTTAATAATGTCATTATTAAAATGACGCTTTAATAAATATGTTTTCGCTTCTAGCCCTAATTTTGTATTTAAGTAATAGTTATATAATCTTACAGCTTCTTTATGTATATCATAAAGTGATTGATATTGATTATCTATCTTTACCCTAACAGGTTCAATATCATACTCACTTAGATCAATATTAGCTTTATCAGCCACCATTTTAACAGCATCCATAAATGAAATATTCAAATACTTCATTAAAAATGTATAAACATTTCCACCAGCTCCACAAACAAAGCATTTATAAATCTGCTTTTGAGAGGATATAGATAATGAAGGATGCTTATCATCATGAAAAGGACATATGGCTTTGTAATTTCTGCCACTTTTTTCTAAAGGCAGGTATTCTCCAATCACATCGACAATATCAACGCTTTGTCTTATTTCATTGATTTTTTCCTGTGATAAGCGCATCATATGCCCTCCTTTTATTAAAATTTAACTTTTTCTAATAAATAATCAGATAATTCATGAATTGGCAAACGAATCTGTTCCATTGAATCACGTTCTCTTACAGTTACTGTTTCATCTTCTAAAGTATCAAAATCAATCGTAATACAATATGGTGTACCAATAGCATCTTGACGACGATAACGTTTACCAATTTGTCCTGTAACATCATATTCAACATTTAATTGTTTTGATAAGATATCATAAACTTCTAATGCTTTATCACTCAGTTTTTTCGTTAATGGCAAAACTGCTGCTTTAACTGGAGCCACTGCAGGTGATAAATGCATCACAATACGACTATCTTTTTCAAGTTGTTCTTCATCATAGGCATCACTTAATAAACTTAAAAATAATCTATCGACACCAACTGATGGTTCTATAACATATGGTATGTATTTTTGATTGGTTTGTGGATCGAGATATTCTAAACTCTTTTTAGAATATTCCTGATGTCTAGATAAATCATAATCTGTTCTGTCGGCAATACCCCATAATTCTCCCCAGCCAAAAGGATACAAATATTCAATATCACTGGTTGCCTTAGAATAGAAAGATAATTCTTCTTTTTCATGATCTCTAAAACGAAGATTATCTTCATTTAAACCTAAATCTAATAAAAACTGCATACATCCCTGTTTCCAATAATCAAACCATTCTAAATCAGTATCAGGTTTACAAAAGAATTCTAGTTCCATTTGCTCAAATTCTCTTGTTCTAAAAATAAAGTTACCAGGTGTAATTTCATTTCTGAAAGATTTACCAATTTGTCCAATTCCAAATGGTACTTTTTTTCGTGTTGTTCTTTGAATATTCTTAAAGTTAACAAAAATACCTTGAGCTGTTTCTGGACGCAAGTAAACCGTACTTTTGGCATCAGCTACAACTCCCATATATGTCTTAAACATCAATTCAAATTGACGAATATCAGTGAAATCCTCGCTACCACAATTTGGACATTGAATGTGATGCTCCCTAATAAAAGACATCATTTTTTCACTATCCCAGCCATCACTATGAATCGTTGGATCATAAGCTTCAATAAGCTTATCAGCACGATGTCTGGTTTTACAATGCTTACAATCAATCAATGGATCAGAAAATCCTCCTACATGACCACTGGCTTCCCAAACTTTTGGATTCATAAATATAGCTGAATCCAAACCAACATTGTATGGAGATTGTTGAATGAATCTCTTCCACCATAATTGTTTAATATTATTTTTCGTTTCTACCCCTAATGGTCCATAATCCCAAGTATTCGCAAGTCCATCATAAATTTCTGAACCTTGATATACAAATCCAGAATTTTTGGCATGCGCAATCAATTTATCCATATCGTTCATTTTTTACCCCTTTTCTTATATAACGCGAAAGACTTAGTAAAGCTAAGTCTTCTATTTATAATATAACATTGTCATTTATACACTCATAGAGTGATTTTGTCAACCAACTATAAGGGTGCACTACAAATATGTCCTATCGTTCAACCAATTTAAAATATCTCGATAAACTTCTACTTTATTATTTTCAAAAAGCAATGTATGACGCATATTATCAAAAACTTTAAATTTCACATCTTGAATATTATTTTTTATATATATATCATATAATTTATTCATATCATAGCATAATGGATCATCACTACCAGCTGCCATATAGATAGGTAACTCTTTAGGTATGGAAGCAATCGCTTCGTCTTTACAGACATCATGAAGCATAGTTAAAATATCTTTATATCCTTGTATAGTATAGACAAAATGAGCCATTGGATCTTCTAATAGTTTCTTTTGTTCATTCTTATCCGATGTTAACCATGCTACGGGTGAAGCATCATGTATCCTTTTATTAAAATTGGCATGATAATATTTATAATAATTATTAACTTTTCCCAGTGGTCCTTTAAAAAAACGTAAAAGAGAAAAGTAACTATTTTTTAACGAATAGTGTTGTACTTTATATGGTGAAGAAAGCAATAAGATGCCATCAATATAATCACCGTACATACTTACAAACTTACGTATTAATACACTACCCATATCATATCCTAGCAAAAAACATGGAACATCTGCATAATCACGACGAATAATTTCCTGCAAATGAAATATATCTGATATAAGATGATCCCCACCATTTTGTTCACCAAAAAAACCTTGTTCCAAGTCAATCAAAGATTGACCATGACCAACAATATCACTCACCACTACTGCAAACCCCTGATTCATTAAAAAAGTTGCAAAATGCTCATAACGATCTGCATGTTCACCAAAGCCATGAAGAATATTGACTACAGCTTTTATCCTAATCACAACCTTAGGTTCATAAACATGATATCTCACATGAACATGCATAGATGAGGTATAATGATCTGTATACTTCATATAACTCCCTCCGTAACATCCCCTAAATATGAAATCATTATACACCAAAATTTTCATAAGAAAAAGATTTTATCGACAAATGAAAGTCTTTTTTAACATAAAAATAGGAATCAAGATGATTCCTATACTAATTGTTTGATAAAAGTTGAAGTTTTTAGATGAATACCAGTGTATTCATCAACAAAGGCTTCAATAATAGGAGTAATTTGGTGAATAGTCGAATCAGAAATATCTAATTGCTGGGCTTTATCAATAGGTATCTTACAAATATGTCTCAATGCTTTTAAGGTATGAGCTTCTAAAACTTCTTCACGTTCAAAATGCTGGCTACATACAAAACCACCATGTTTTAATGATATGGCTACAACCTTACTACTATTACAAATAACACATCCATCCACATAAATAGAAACACCATTATGATTCAATATAAAGACATTGAATAATAAATAAACCAATAAAGGATTCATATTATTATTAAGATAGTTTAAACATTGTGATAAATAATTATATTCCATCATATCAGGATGATTATCTTCGATATAACGAAAATAATATTCGCTGATATATTGAGCTATTATATCACTTTGTATAGATTCTTGAATATGTCTTAAATAATTAATAGGTGTGGCACGTATCAACAAGCACATGCCTTTCTTTAGACGAATAGTCAGCAAACTCATCATAAGTTGTTGACATGCTCTTGCATTTTTACTGGTGAGTTTTTTAATGCCCTTGGCCAATACAGATAGTTTGCCATATTCTTTGGTATAGATATAAAGAATTTGATCATTTTCTTTATAATCTATTTGTTTAAGAATAATGGCTTCTACTTCTACTTCATCAATAGTCGTTTTCATCATATCCAAATTCACGTAAATACTTTTGCTTATTGCGCCAATTCTTTTCAACCTTGACAAAAAGTTCCAAATCAACGGGCACTTGCAAGAAACGTTTCATTTCACGTCTGGCATTCTTTCTGATTTTTTTAATCATGGATCCCTGCTTACCAATGATAATTGCTTTTTGACTTGGATGATCAACTACGATACATGCCATCACATAGACCCCATCTTCATCTTCTTCCATTTTTTCAATAACGATTGCAACACTATGAGGTACTTCTTCACGAGTAAAATAGAGAATCTTTTCTCTAATAAATTCCGCCATAATAAAACGTTCAGGATGATCTGTAATATGATCTTTAGGATAATACATTATTCCTTCATTCAAATCATTTTTGATTGTTTGAATTAATTCATCTACATGCTCACCATTCAAAGCATTGATAGGAATAATTTCCTTAAAATCAAATAATTCTTTCCATTGTACAAGTTTTTCAGCAATTTCGTCCTGAGATAACAAATCAATCTTATTAAGCAAAAGATAAACAGGTGCATCACTTTCTTTTAATCGATTAATAATATAGCGATCACCTTTGCCTATATATTCATCAGCTGGAGCAATCAGTAAAACAATATCAACACCAAAAATACTATTTAAAGCATTCGTGTTCATAAATGATCCTAAGGCATCTTGAGGTTTATGAATCCCAGGCGTATCCATGAAAATAATTTGTGCTTCATCGTCCGTATAAATACCTTGAATGGTATTTCGTGTTGTTTGGGCAGTAGAAGACGTAATAGCTACCTTAGTTCCTAAAATATGATTTAATAATGTTGATTTGCCGACATTTGGTCGACCAACAATACTCACAAAACCTGATTTAAAGCTCATAAACTTTCTCCTATAAACATACGTGGTAATAATTCTTCCATATTCGTGACTTCATAATATTCCTTGCATCCCAATATAATGGGTGTATGAGAATCCAATAATTCTGATAAAACCTGTCTACAAGCTCCACAAGGAGATACCAATGGACTACAATCTGCCACAATGGCCAAAGCAGCAATATCATCTTGACGATAACCTTGACAATAAGTTGCAAATATGGCATTTCTTTCAGCACACATAGTTGAACCATAAGCTGCATTTTCAATATTACAACCATGAATCATCTGACCATTTTTAAGTAAAACACAAGCCCCTACCGCAAAATGAGAATATGGCGTATATGCATTTTGACTAGCTACAAAAGCTTCATTAACTAATTCCTGATAATTCATATTGTCCCTCTTTCTATTTTTAACTTTCCTAAAATTTCATCCTGTAATTCAAACATTTCTTTTGCATCATCTTCTTCCATATGATCATAACCTAACAAATGTAATAATCCGTGAGTAAACAAGAAACACATTTCACGATTAATAGAATGACCATACTCTTTCGCTTGCATGAGTGCATGATCATAGGAGATAAAGATGTCTCCCAAGCTTCTAGGCATATCATCCACATAAAATTGTTCACTATCTTCTAAAGCAAAACTTATCACATCAGTTGATCGATCAATACCACGATAATCTTTATTTATCGTATGAATGGTTTCATCATCAACAATCACACATGATAGTTCTATGTCATCATCTATCTCTAAAAAATTTAAAGTTGTTTCAATAATCTTGAGATACTTATCTTCGTAAGATGTTTCACACAATTGATTATCATCATTATATACAAAATCTATTTCCACATAATCACCCTTTACTTTTTATTTTTCCATTTTCGATTATAACACAATCCAAATTATCCAAATTCTTATTCTCCACTTTTGTTTGATGATTCACCATAATAAAGATTTTATCATTAAAATTTTTCAGCAAATAACGCATGACTTTACCTGCTAAACGTGTATCCATATGAGACAAAGCCTCATCCAAAATATAGACATCATAATCCTGGCATAAAAGTCTAATTAAAGCAATGATTTGTCTTTGTCCTAATGACAATGGACTACCATCTTCTGATAATATCATATGAAACATATTAACCAAATCCAATTGTCCAAAAGCTTTAAGATATTGTTTGATTAATTCTTCATTATCACAAAGAAAATTATCATAGACGCTCATATGTAGAAATGTTGGCGTTTCATTGGTATAACCAATATGCTGATAAAGAGAATCAAGATTGATGGTACGAAGTCCTTGATCGTTCAAAAAAATATCACCTGTATAATTCATATCAACACCCATAAGCAATCGCAACAAAGTTGATTTTCCTGAACCTGTAATTCCTTTAAGTAATAAATGATGGTGAACAGTAAAATCAATAAGTTCTAAAACTGGCAATTGATAGCCATAAGCATACCCAACATTATCAAAAGTAATCATTATTATTTTATCATGAATATCTTCTTTATCAATCATTTCTTCAACTTCGAATGCTTTATATTTTTCATAAATAATACTAACTTGCTTATATTGGGCTGCTAAAGCAACCATATTCATTAATGGTTGAATACAATAAGAAACAAGCATATAGAACATCAGCAATTGACCAATGCTTAATTGCGTTTCCTGAAAGAAATAGAAACCTAATACAAGTATCATGCCATAAAAGAAATAAATAAAAACCTCATTTGCACCGTGTGCGTAAATATAGTATAATCTAAGAGTCTA
>JAJQDJ010000238.1 GCA_021202205.1 Erysipelotrichaceae bacterium | reverse complement strand
TAAAATCAATGTTTTTTTATTTTAATGACGCACACGGTGCAAATGAGGTTTTTATATTATTATATATTTTTACCTCATCGTAAATTATAAAATCTTTTAATCTTATCTGCTAATACCATGCATTAACATCAGTGTCATATGTTGTAGTTTCTTTCAATCATGATTTCTTTTATTTCTTTAATAAATTAAAAGAAATAAGAATTAGAGCTAAACCACAATAAGTTTATTCTTTTCTCCTTTCTTAACTGTCAAAATGTATACTTTTTGATACCTTCTTTTATTTTATAAAACTTCATACTATTATTTACTGTATAAATGATTTTTTTAAGTATAATGCCAATAAACTTTATTATCTTTGTTATAAAAAAAAGGCCCCTCTCATTTATGAGAAGGGCCTAGTCAGTAATTCTTTACTTAATGATATGGGATACAAGGCATCATTTTTGATTTTTCTTAGGTTGTCTAATAATAAATTATTTAAGAGCTTTAATATCCAATGGATATAAAGGATAAAGATAGGACATACCAAGTGGTTTTAAATGAGCAAGATAAATCCAAAGTATAAGATTAAATACAACAAAGCCATAGATATTAAAAAACATAATTGTGATGATCATCATAACTTTAATATATTTATTGGTTAATGATAATTCATAGTTTGGTGTGGCAAAACCACCCATCGATCCAACTGCACAAAATAATAATATTTCCTCTGAAAAGAAACCCAAATCTATCGCAAATTCTCCTAACAACAAAGCTGCAATCAATCCCATCGCATTGGATACAGATTCTGGTGTATGAATGGTTGCAATACGAAGTAATTCTATAGACAGTTCTACAAGTAATATCTGAATAAAAAATGTATAATCCCACTTTAAATAAGATACTGTTAATATCCATATTGGTACCAAATATATAGATAATAAAACTGCTGATAAACGTATAAGTCTAATAAAAGTACCAATGAGTGGTGTCTGACGATGTTCTTCTACATGTTCTAATATTTCAAATAAAGTTGTTGGTAACATCAATACTGATGATGATGTATCACATATAATAGCGATATATCCATGCTGGATATGAGTAGCCACAATGTCTGGTCGTTCACTATATCTTACAAGTGGAAAAGGATTATAGCCTTGCTTAAGAATTAATTCTTCAATTGCTCGATCACTCATAATTAGTTCTGGAACTTGTATATTTTGAATACGCGATAGAAGTTCATTAAGGATATTTTGATCAACTTTATCTTCTAAGTAAGCACTGCAATATCAATAGGATTTTTAGTACCGATGGTTTCTTTATGAAAACACAGTTCTACAGATTTAATACGTCTTCTAATAAGTCCCGTATTATTGAGAATAGATTCATTAAATCCATCTTTAGCTCCTCTTACACTTTTTTCTGTTTCAGGTTCTTCAATCGAACGATTAGGATAGTTTTTTGTATCCATAACAATGGTTGTATCACCATCAAAGAGTGCACAATTTCCATTCATTAAGGCATATTGGATGTTTTTTTATATCATTGGTTTTAAGGATTTCTACATCCCCCATATTCAAACAATTTTCTAAGTCTTTGCCTTGATTATTTTCAATACCTTCAATAAGTCTAGATATAAGCGTATCATCGGAAAGTGATGCTATAAAATATAAATAGATTAGTCTTCCCCTAAAGTTTAAGATACGCTCTTTTAAATCATAAGAATTATTCATGATCTAGGCTTAAATATAATTGCGACTAAAAAGGCAAAGAGAATGGCAGCACTTATACCTGCTGCTGTCAAATCAAAAATACCAATAAACACACCAAAAACACCATATTCTTCAACACCAGCCATAGCTGCATGCATCAATGAATGTCCAAAACTTGTAAAGGTACCATAGCCCCAGCATGAAATATTTCGATAATCTTATCATAAATATGAAACAAATCTAAAAATGAACCAACAACAAATAAACTTGTAATATGTCCCGGTGTTAACTTCGTATTATCATAAATAACTTGTGCTATGACACAAACAAAGCATGCAAATACAAAAGCTAATACATAATTCATTCAACGACCTCCAAACTTATTGCATGAGCAACAGATGGAATACTTTCTTTTTGAGCTGTCATAATGGGCGACAATAAGGCTCCTGTAGCAATGACTAATATATGTTTTAATTTCTTTTCTTTTAATAATGAATACAAATAACCCATTGTAACCAATGCACTTCATGCGCAACCACTTCCACCCTGATAAACATTTTGTTTGTTGGCATCATATAATAAGCATCCACAATCATTAATGTTAGAAGTATCGATATGATCCTGCTTCAACATTTCTTTCAATAACTTCAAACCAAAATGTGATAAATCTCCAGTCACAATCAAATCATAATCATCAACTGTTCTATTTAATTCATTCATATGGTGCATAAAAGTATTATAAGCAGCTGGTGCCATAGCTCTTCCCATATCGTTAGGATCTGTTTGTTGATAGTCTATAACTCTACCTAGAGTTATAGCATCAATACGTATATTTGTTTTTGTATGAGTGATACAAGTGGCTACGCCACCTGTTGCAGTAAATGTCGACATATTTTTCTTTTGTACACCATATTCCACAGGATAACGATATTGTCTTTCTGCTGTCGCATTATGGGATGATACCAGTGATATCACTTTATCCATAAAGCCTCCTTCAATAAGCAAGGATCCTAGTGCCAACGATAAAACAAAAGTTGAACATGCTCCATATACCCCAATAAAAGATTGATTCAAATCTCTCGCAAGATAATGGACTGTAGTGTTTTGATTCATCAAATCGCCACCTAAATAAAGATCTATATCATCTTCTATTAATCCAATCTTTAATAAACATATATCTAATGCATCTCTTAGCATTCTTCTTTCTGCTTTTTCAAACGTCTTCTCATGACAATAATGATCTTGATAATATTTATCAAAATACTTCCCTAATGGACCCTGATGCTCTAATATTCCACATACTGTACCTGCTTCCATAATATAAACATTATCCAATAAGTGTGAAGACATAGCGAATCACTCCCAATATTGTACTACTAACAATCCCATAAGTAATGACAGTACCACATAATTTAAACATATTAGCTCCTATACCCAATATCAAACCCTCACTTTTACTATCTAATGCTGAAGATGTCATACTATTGGCAAAACCTGTAATAGGTATAAAAGTCCCTGCTCCAGCATGTTTAGCAATGTTATCATATAACCCAAACCCGTTAATAAGCACGCTATCAATACCAATGTTATGCTCATCATTGGTGCTGCTTTGAGTTCATCAATATGATATATATTCATATAACATTCTAAAATAAATTGTCCTATAGCACCAATAAACCCACCATATACAAAAGCATTTATACAATTTCTTATTTTATGTGATTTAGGTTTAATATGATCAGCCAATTGATTGTATTTTTTTATATCCATTTTTATCACCTCTTAAATATGGTTACCAGAAATAATCATTTTATGCTAAAAGAATAATGGTGATAATAATGGAACTCATGTATAGCGAAGTTGATGAATTGCTTCATTATTTAGGTGATGCTTATATTGATAAGATTCCTAAAGAAATAATAAGCTATATTGAACAAAATAAAGATAAAAACTATAAGCCCAAAATCAATAATCATATTTATAAGTTTGAAGATATTGGTCTATCTTCTGATGCTTTAGCTTTAATAGCTTATTTTAATTTAGAATTTTGGACAGATGAAAAAACAAAACAGGAATTAAACGAAACATATGGATGCTGTCAGCAGGAAGCAGTCGCATTAGATTTATTTATAGCAGATTTTAATGGAGGACTATATGACAGATAAAGAAAGAGCTTTGATGTGTGCAGAAGTAGATGAATTTTTAGATTATCTAGGAGAAGCATATATTAGTAAGATACCTGAAAATATTTTAAGAGATATTCGTATTTTTAAACAAAAGAATTATCAAAAGAAAATAAAAGGTCATATTAAGGATTATAATGATTTAGGATTTTCTTATTATACGCTTGTTTTCATTTCTTATTTGAATGTTGAATATTGGGTTGAAGATGAAGCGAAAAAAAAGAGCTATGGGATGCTTATAATGCTAATACAGTTAAGCAGCAACAAGAGTTTGAAGATGCTATAGATTGGCTAAATCGTCAATATATCAATTAAAAAAAACATCAGCTAAGCTGATGCTTGAATACTTTCTCTAGTAGTTTGATAAGTGTATATCCAACAAATATTTCTATAGGTAATACTGCACATTCTTTGATAACACGAATACAAAATGAAACCAAAAATGGTATACCATACATGATTTGTAACCATAATGGTGTTAAACATAATGTACATATCATCTCTACTAATACAACGGATAGAATCCAGATAGAAAATGTCTTGGATTCTTTTTCATTAATTGTCTTTTTAATAAAATGAATAATGGAAATAAATATAATACAAAGTAATATACATATTATAATAATTCCTATTTTATATGTGAAATTTAATGTATAGACAGTTGATGATATGGTTAATTCATCTAAAAACCATACATAAATAGTTCCTAATAGTCCTAATAATACAATCAAAATAGTAACCATATTTTGTATTGTTTGAGGTGAAAATATTTTGGTGTTTTGTTTGACTAATGAAGGTATAACACACACTAAAATCGTTCCTAAAGTAAAACCAAAAAATGGAAAACCCGTCGGTGTAATAATCAAACCTATCAAATCACTACTTAAACCTATGATAAAGCAATAACTAGGACTTAAAAAATAACCTGCTAACATAAGAGGTATATATTCAAAACCTATCTTTAAGCTCTCCGTTCCAAACAAAGGAATCATAATGGATAATCTCTTACAAATAGCAGTTAATATAACAAATATAGCTGCCATCACAAGTTTCATAATATTCCCTCTTTCAAAAGGATAAAAATGAAAAACATAAACACCAAGTACAATAATGACTATTGAGATAATAACCTGTTCCATAACATAAATGCTACGATACAGCAAATTTTTCCTGCTTCATCCTCATTTCTAGTCCACAGGCGTTAATTCCGATATATAACCGTACATGCTTTGCTTATTGTAGGCTCCTCCTTTTTTATAATATGGGGCTATTGTAACATATAATATAGAAAAATAAAAGGACAAAAAAGATGGATGATTTTCATCCATCTTATCGTCTAAAAACGAACACCACAAGTAAAACTGCTTACACTTGTGTAGCAAACCACTTTACCAGAACCAGGAGCATGAATAACGAGTCCATTGCCCACATAAATGCCAACATGTCCTGATTTCCAAACAATATCTCCAGCTTGCAATTGTGATAATGAGATAACTGTACCAGCAGCTTTTATACCACTAGAAGAATGTGGAATACTTATGCCAAATTGGGCATAACACCACTTTGCTAAACCAGAGCAATCAAATGTATTAGGTCCAGATGCTCCCCATTTATAAGAACATCCAAGTCTAGATTTAGCAGCTGATACAACACTTGAATATCTTACAGAACTTGAGCTTGATGAGCTTGAAGAACTAGAACTTGATGAACTTGAAGAACTAGAACTTGATGAACTAGAACTTGATGAACTAGAACTTGATGAAGTTGTTTTTTTCTTTACTGTAACTTTTAATGTTTTAGATGTAGAGTTTCCAGCTTCATCCCTAACTGAATAAGTTACTGTATAAGTTCCAGCCTTACTAGTCTTAACATTACTATCAATTTCAACTTCATCTGTTAAATCACCATCTTTGGTATCAGTCGCACTAGATAAATACTTAGAAGCTTTAAAACTACTTCCCACAGTTATTGTTACTTTTGATTTTGTTAGTGTAATTGTAGGAGCAGTTTGATCTTCGACTTTAACTTTTAATGTAGCTGTTGAAGTATTATCAGATGAATCAGTAGCCGTAATTGTTAAAGTTTGAGTTTCTTCAGACTTTGTATTAATACTACCATCAACACTGACATCAACATCTTTATCATAGTTATCTTTAACCGTTACATAATCTGTATAATCAAAGCTAGATCCATAATCAACTGTAACTGTTTCTTTACTTAAAGTAATGATAGGTGCTTCATCATCAGTAATATTAAATTCATAAGTTTCACTTGTTGAATTACCTGAGTTATCTGAAACAGATACAGCAATTGTTTGCGTACCTATTTTGCTTGTATCAAGCTCCTTGTTTGTTTCTATAAATGTAGAAACATCTCCATCAACATTATCACTAGCTGTTATATAATCTGTAATGTCTTCACTACCATTAACAGCCACATTAATAACATAACCATCTCCAGTAGATGATAAAACTGGTGCTGTCTTATCAACAACTTCGACTTTTACTGTTTTCGTATATTCATTACTAAACATGTCAGCTGCTGTGACTTCAACACTATATGTTCCAAGTTGATTGGCATCGTAAGAACTATCATCAATAGTAACTTCTATATCATCTAATGAATCACGATTATCTTCGATGTCAAACATTGTCTTATCTAACTCTGTTCCATAAAGAACTTCAATCTTATTTGCATCAATAGTTGGCGCTTCTTTATCAATAGCGGCAAAACCAACCAATCCAAATGTTGATACAAACAATAATGGGATAAACATAGCTTTACGTTTTACAACATGTTCTTGCAGGTTTTCAAGGATATTCTTCTTTATATGACTATCCATTCGTTTCCTCCTTTCAATAATATACCCACTTATATTATAGACCATATAACTAAAAATGTCCACTTTTTCTTAAGAATTTCTTAAGAATTTAAAATAACATTGATATAATCAATGTTATTCGATACTCTTAAGAGATTCTACCATATCAACTTTGTTCAAAACTCGACGCATAAATAAATCTATTAAGAAAGTAAATCCAATTGTAATAGCTATTGCATAAACATAGCTCGTCCAATGAATACTTCTTACAAACATCATTGATTCAAACTCCACTGTTAATACAATAAACCTATGTAAAATATAACCTAAGAAAATACCTAAGAAAGAACCAATCACACTTAAGATAATATTTTCTCTAAAAATATAATCATAAACTTCTTTTCTCCTAAAGCCTAATACCTTAATAGTAGCAATTTCACTTTTTCTTTCCTGGATATTAATATTCGTTAAATTATATAAAACTATAAAATTCAATGCTCCAGCACAAGCTGTTAAAATAACAGTTATAATATCAAGACTTGACATTTGCTCAGCAAATTCACTTCCTGATTCACTTAAATAAGATAAATTACCATAGCTATGTTCGCTCATATAATTTTCTAAGCTTGTTTTATCAGATTGATCCGTTGTTTTCATATTTAAGAAACCGTGATTGATAATAAGATCAGATGACGTTAAATCCTCATAATATGTTTGTGACATAAAAACATAATTTGTTGAAAAATTTTCCATAATAGCTTCAACTTTTACATTATAGGTCATATCATCGACTTCAAGATCAAATGTATCCCCTACCTCAACATCTAATAATTCGGCTGTTTTCTGTGATAAAACAACACCATCGTCATTTAAAGATATTTTATTGCCTGTCTTATAATCTTTAAAATTAACAAAATTTGAAATATTATCTAATGATTGATAAACAATCATTGTTGCATAAAGATCTTCTTTATTCTTTAAAACATTGGCACTTTGTTCATAAACATATTCTACATTTGTAACTTCAGATCGTTCCAATAGATTTGTCGCATACATTTTGGAATCAGCAACGCTAATATCATCCTCTAAACGAATATCAGCATCGTACATTAATATTTCGCCATATTGACGATCAATAATTTCACTAACTGAATATTTAATACCAAATCCCGTAATGATCAAAGCCGTACATCCAGCAATACCTATAACAGACATAAAGAATCTTTGCTTATATCTAAAGATATTACGCATTGTGACTTTTTGATTGAAACTTAATCGTTTCCAGATAAAAGTTACTTTTTCTAAGAAAATACGTTTTCCAAGCTTTGGTGCCTTCGGTCTCATTAAGATTGCAGGCATCAGATTGAGTTCTCTTATTGATACATATAATGTTGCAAGCATAACTACAAATACTGATATAAAGATAGCCTGTAAAGTAATAATATAAGCTTGTTGAATGACAATTGACGATTCTATTTGAAACATCATTAAATGGTAAAGATACCAGATAATACGTGTAAATATTTGATTTCCTGATAATATACCAATAACACATGCAATAGAAGTAGCTAATAAAACATATACAACATATTGCATGATAACATCAACTTTAGAATAACCTAATGCACGCAATGTTCCATTTTGGCTTCTTTGTTCTTCAACCATACGAGTCATAGTTGTAAGTGATACTAAAGCTGATATCAAAAAGAACATAAGTGGAAAAACTGCAGCTATAGCTTCAATGGCATCAACATTGGCATCAAAAGAGACCAATCCTGCATTTTCATCTCTTGTAAGTGTATAAACCTTACCTTTAGGTATTTCATCAATTTGAGCTTGAGCTTCATCTAATTGAGTTTTTGCTTCTTCAAGCTGGGCAGCAGCTTCTTCTAATTGACTGTTACCTTGAAGTTCTTGTAAGGTCAATTCATTTTCTGCGTTTTCTACCTGTAATTTAGCATTTTGAATCTGCAATCCTGCTTCAATTAATTGCGTCATACCATCCATAGAAGTGCTGAGTTCATCAATCATCTCATTGACACTTGTTATTTGTTCATCTACACTATTAAGTATTTCATTTATATCTGAAGATGAAGTGACTGTTGTGGTTTCTTGAATTATTTGATTGGCTGCTTCATTAATCGCATCACTATCAACTTCGTCACCTTGAACAGCTGCAATAATCTTATTTGCTTGTTCAATAATAGCATCACTATCAATACTAGAAGTTGAATCTGAAGCTTGATCAATAATAGATTGAGCTTGCTGTAAAATAGCGTCAGTATCTATAGATGTTCCGTCACTTGCAGATTCAATAATTTGATTAGCACTACTGATAATAGAAGTTGTTGTAGACGTATCATAATTATCTAGCTGGTTTTGTAGATCAGTGAGCTGTTTTTGTAATTCTGTCATAGTTTCCTGTATAGTTTCTATTGAATCACCCATCTCATCACTAACCGTAGATAAGCCTTCTAAATAGGCAATTTCATTTTCAGCTAATGTTATTTTCGCATTGGTGAGTTCTATTTTAGCTTCTAATATTTGTTCATCAAAAGTTTCCTTAGATGCTGTATATTCTTCATAACCTTCATTATATTCAGCTATAGCATCATCTAATTGTTGTTGGGCATCACTTGTCAACTCTTCATACAAATCACCAATACGTAAAGATAATGTAGACTTAATCTTTGTATTAACTTCTTCAATATAATCCATATAGTCATCATCAAAAACATTATAATCACTCGCACCTTCAACAACGACACATATTTGATTATATAAAACATCTTCATCTCTTAATTCGTATAAACTATCAGAAATAGCTAAAAATTCATTATCTTCAGTTAATATTTCAATAAAACCACTATTGGTTCCATCTCCTAATGTATTTGTTCCTCTTTCAGTTTTAGCAACATATCTAACATCATCTATAATACCAACAACTATAAAGTCTTTTTCTCCATAATCACTAGTTAATGTAATCTCATCACCAACATTTAACCCAGATTTATGTAGTTCATTATCAATCAGACATTCATCTGAAGCACTTGGATAATTTCCCTCCAATAATTCTGGAGCATTTACCATTGTTTCACTATAGCTTTCATTTGTATAAACTGTCACACCTGATAACTTATTATCTATAAGTGTTTGAGCATCAAATTGGTTACCATAAGATATTGCTTCAATGCCTTCTATATCATTTAGTGCATCCAAATCATCCTGTGAAAAACCAAGTGACGCAATATATATCAAATCAGAATATTGATGACTATCCAAATAATTATCCATGGTCAAAGCCATTGTGCCTGGTGTATTTCGTAACCCTGAATAAAAGGCCGCACCAAGAAGTACAATTGCAAAAATCGATAGGAATCGTGCTTTCGATGTTGAAATCGATTTCCTAAGATTTTTCCAATAGGCACGTTTATTTCTTTTTACCATTCAATATTCTCTATTGGTGTTGGATTGTCATTAAGTTCCATTTGATAAACTTTACCACTTCTTAAATGTATCACGCGATCTGCCATTGGTGCTAAGGCAGAATTATGTGTTATAACGATAACAGTCATTTGATATGTTTCACACATTTCTCTTAATAATGCCAAAATAGATTTTCCTGTTTTATAATCCAATGCTCCTGTTGGTTCATCGCAAAGCAACAATTTTGGATTCTTGGCAATAGCCCTTGCGATTGCAACACGCTGTTGTTCCCCACCCGAAAGCTGTGAAGGAAAGTTCGACATTCTTTCCCCCAACCCAACTCGTTCTAAAACATTTTGAGCATCTAAAGGGTTTTTACATATTTGAGTTGCAATTTCAACATTTTCTAAAGCTGTAAGATTTTGGACCAAATTATAAAACTGAAAAACAAAACCAATATCATCACGACGATATTCGGTTAATTTTTTTTCATCATATCTTGAAATATTTTCCCCATCTACAATAATTGATCCACTAGTTGGAGAATCCATACCACCAAGTATATTTAATATTGTTGTCTTACCAGCTCCAGAAGCTCCAACAATAACCACAAATTCTCCTTTGTTCATTTCAAAATCAACGCCATCACTGGCATTAATTGTAATATCTCCCATCGTATAGCTTTTCACAATATTTTTAAATTCTATTAGCACATTACTCATTGACAATCACCTCATATACTAATATTAATATAACATAATTAACATTGGATGAACACATTTTGACACTTTAAAAATTGATTTCACATTATTTTATGACAATATCTTCTAAACTTCGTTTTGGTACATAATGCGTATTATTTTCATCGCGATAATATTTTGTGTCACCATCTTCTACATCACATAATACAATATTTTCTTTTGGTTTACCAATTGCCAAAACAAGATGGATATCAATATTTTTTGGTAATTCCAATAATTCCTTTAATTTATCTTTTTGAAAACTGCCAATTATCAATCCACCTAAACCTTTTTCACAAGCCATTAAAAGCATCATTTGTCCAACAATTCCTGCATCTTTAGAAAAAGTATTCATACTCTTATAAATCGTTAAATCTTGACATATAATGATGAAACCAGTTGGATGCGTACCCTCAAAAGGTAAATGAAGTTCAGGCAATGAACCTCCCCATTTTGTTAATTGTAGAATAGCTTCTACTTTATCTTTTTGATAAGCTATATAATATTTTAATGGCTGTTTGTTCATACTGGATGGACAATAACGTGTAATATCTACCAATTCTTCTAAATCTTCCTTAGACAATACATACGATTCATCATAGCCACGATAACTGCGACTTTTCATTACTAATTCTTTGATCATATTTTTTCCTCCGTATATCAATACTATATCACATTTTTATAAAATGAAAACATATCACATAAAATTAGGGTATAATAGTTGCATTATTGATAAAGGATAAAAATATAGCGCCAGGACTCTATGAGTTGACGAGGGCCAGATTTATCGAAAAATTCGGCGGATGATCTGGAGGTATGATGCTACCTAAACGATGAGCAAAAATAATAAGTGATTATTAAACAAATATCATCAGGCATAACTTCATCAATAATAAATACAATTGAATATATGGAGGTATGTTTTTATGTGTGGAATTACAGCGTATTGCGGTAAGGATTTAGCGTTGCCTTTTTTACTCCAAGGTTTAAATAAGCTTGAGTATCGTGGCTATGATAGCGCAGGTGTGACATTGCTAGAAGAAAGTGGCTTGATTACAGTAAAGTGTCAAGGAAGATTAAAAAATCTTGAAGAAAAGCTTGCTGATTATATTTTAAAAGGACACATTGGTATAGGCCATACACGTTGGGCAACTCATGGTGTTCCTTCTAATCTGAATTCTCATCCTCATAGTAATGATGACGAAACGATTTCACTGGTGCATAATGGAATTATTGAAAATTATCGTGAACTCAAAGAAGAGTTAATCGATAAGGGTTATCATTTCCATTCGGAAACTGATAGTGAAGTTGTTGTTATGCTTTTGGATTATTACTATAATGGTGATTTGTTTGTAGCTACTAAAAAAGTATTAGCTCGTATTGAAGGTAGTTATGCATTATGTATTGTTTCAACATTGGAGCCTGATAAGATTATAGTTGCTAGAAAAGATAGTCCGTTGGTTATTGGTAAAGCTGATGGTGCATACGTAGCAGCCAGTGATATTCCTGCCTTGTTAGAATATACTAAGGATGTTTATTTTCTCAATGATTACGAAATGGCTGTATTAGAAAAAGATGCTATTCATTTTTATACTCATGATGGAAAAGCTATTGATAAAGAATCCAATACAATTCCTTATGATATTGAAGCAGCAAAAAAAGATGGCTATGATCATTTTATGTTAAAAGAAATCTATGAACAACCTCATGTTATTAATGAAACATTAAGGGGTAGAATTATTAATGATACCATTATATTAGATGAGTTGAATGATATTGATTTTAAGAAATTTAATAAGGTTTATTACGTGGCGTGTGGTACTGCATATCATGCATCTTTATGTGGATCACAAGTATTAGAAAGAGTAACAAAATTACCTGTCATTGCGACTGTCGCAAGTGAATTTAGATATAATGATCCTATTGTTGATGAACAAACATTGGCTATCTTTGTTTCCCAATCTGGTGAAACAGCAGATACTTTAGCTGCCCTTCGTTTGGCGAAAAGCAAGGGGGCAACAATAATTGCGATTGCCAATGTTTTAGGTAGTACTATTTCACGTGATGCTGCTTATGTTTTATATACATGTGCTGGCCCTGAAATTGCCGTTGCTTCAACCAAAGCTTATACAACACAACTTGTATTATTAATATTATTGGCTTATTATGTTGCTCAAAGATTGAATATTCAAATAGATATGGAACTTATCCATGAATTGGATAGTATTCCTGATTATGTTTCAAAGCTATTAGATGATCATGAGATATATGCTTCATGGGCTAAAATGCTTGAAAATCTACATGATACTTATTTTATTGGTCGTAGCTTAGATTATGCCAGTGTCTTAGAAGGTGCTTTAAAGCTAAAAGAAGTTTCTTATGTCCATGCTGATGCTTATGTAGCAGGAGAATTAAAACATGGTCCAATTGCCTTGATTGAGCCAGGTTCTGTCGTGATTGCCGTGGCAACTCAACCACATATTGCAGCAAAAACAATTAGTAATATTCAGGAAACGATTGCTAGAGGAGCAAGGGTTATCCTACTGACAACTGAAGGTGAAGAAGTTAAAAATGTTGAAAATACTTACTACTTACCTCAAGTATCCCCTACTTTACAATCTATATTGGTTGCTATACCATTACAATTATTAGCTTACTATACAGCTTGTATTAAGGGCTGTGATGTTGATAAACCTAGAAATCTTGCAAAATCTGTTACTGTTGAATAAGGGAATTCAAGTGAATTCCTCAATGGCATGAACTTAAGGGATTCGTATCTCTTGGGCTCATGCCTTTTTATAT
>JAJQDJ010000027.1 GCA_021202205.1 Erysipelotrichaceae bacterium | reverse complement strand
TTGCGCTATTTTCACTAATTAATTATTGAAATTGAAGTGCGAAACTTGAGTTAACAATAAGAAATTTGCATCATTTTTTAAATGGAGAAGGATTAGAAAATATAGTAGATAAAGAAACAGGATACCGAAAAAATGTTGTATTAAAATAGGAGTTATTATGAAATTGATTTTGCATTATTTAAAACGTTATAAAAAATGGCTATTACTAGATATGATATCTGTTTTAGGCTTTGCTTTAGTGGAATTAGGTTTACCGACAATCATATCCAATATGATTGATGGTGGCGTTACCAATAATAATGTTGATTATCTTTATCAAATGTGGGGATTAGCTGTTATTATTTCCATTATTGGTGTTTTAGGTACAATATCTTTAGGTTATTGTAGTGCAAAAATATCAACATCCATTACTCGTGATATTCGTGACGATATATTTTCTAAAGTTCAAAGTTTTTCACCAGCTGAATTTGATCAATTTGGGATTTCATCATTGATTACTCGTACCAATAATGATGCTTATCAAATTCAGTTATTTGTTAATACATTACTAAGAACTGCATTACTTACACCAGTGATGGTTATAGTGAGTTTCACTTTAACATTGACAACTTCATTGGATTTATCATTGATTATAGTGGCAACATTGCCTGTTATTATTGTTGGTGTCATTATTATTGCAAGATTGTCACAACCTTTATCCATGCATCAACAAGCTTCTCTAGATATCCTTAACAGAATATCCAGAGAAAACCTTACAGGTTTAAAAATCATTCGTGCTTTTAATAATGATACTTATGAACAAATGCGCTTTAACGAAACCAATGATGATTATACCAAATATACGAAAAAAATTTTTCGTTTAATGACTTTGTCACAACCAATATTCTGGTTATTTATGAATATCATTATTATGATTATTTACTATGTATCAGCAACTATGATTGATGCTAATACTTTACAGGTTGGTAAAGTTGTGGCTTTTCAAGACTATGTTTTTCATGCAATGTATTCCATGATGCTTTTTTGTACTGTCTTTATGATGTATCCCCGTGCTGAAGTTTCTGCCAAACGTATTCTAGCTGTAATAAATACTTCTAATAGTATGATTGATGAAGGAAAAGATATCAATGATACTCATGCATGCTCTGTGGTGTTTGATCATGTAAGTTTTTCTTATCCAGAAAGTAGTGAACTTGCTTTAAATGATATATCTTTTAAAGCAGATGCAGGAGAGACCATTGCCTTCATTGGTTCGACAGGTTCAGGGAAAAGTACATTAGTCAATTTAATACCGCGTTTTTATGATGTTACGAGTGGTCATATTTGTATTAATGATATCAACATCAATGATTACAGTATGATTTCTTTGCGTGATAAAATTGGTTTTGTGCCCCAAAAAGCGACGCTTTTTAGTGACACTATTGCACAAAATATAAGATATGTTAAAAGTGATGCAAGTTATGATGAGTTAATACATGCAGCAGAAATTTCACAAAGTTTGGATTTTATTTTAGAAAAAAATGGTTTTGATGAATTAATTAGTGAAAGTGCGACAAATGTTTCAGGAGGGCAAAGACAACGTTTATCGATTGCTCGTGCGATTATTAAAAAGCCTGACATTTATATTTTTGATGATTCTTTTTCAGCTTTGGACTTTAAAACTGATGCTGCTTTACGTCAGGCTCTAAAGAGGGAAACAAAAGATTCTATCGTCATGATTGTAGCTCAACGTATTTCTACCATCATGGATGCCACTAAAATTATTGTATTAGATAATGGCAAAATAGTCGGTGAAGGTACGCATCAGCAATTATTACAAACTTGTGAAATATATCAACAGATAGCTACTTCACAATTAAGTGAGGAGGAACTTTATGGATAATATCAAACAACTGTGGGGCTTCCTAAAACCTTATAAATGGTATTTCTTTATGGCATTATTAATGATTATTATCACTTGTTTTGCCCTGTCTATTTCACCAAATTATGAAGGTGATTTAACATCATTACTGATGGCTAATGCTACTGATATTATGAATGGAGTTGATAATGCTCATGTAGATTTTGATGTTTTCTTTGATATCGTCAAAATATTGATAAGTATTTATATCTTAAAGACTATTTCTCAATCCATCACAACAATTACTTTAACGTATTCTATTCAATCTGCTATGCATGATTTAAGAAATGCGTTATTAGAAAAAGTACGAAAACTACCGGTTTCTTATTTTGATAAACATCATAATGGTGATGTATTAAGCTATATAACCAACGATGTTGATACATTATCAACAGCCTTGCAACAAACATTATCAGAACTGATTCGAGGATCATTAATGCTTATATTAGGAATTATAATGATGCTACGTATTAACGTGACTATGACATTGCTTGTTTTATTAATTATTCCTTTAGGCTTAATTATTACACGTATTGATATTCATTTTTCGCAAGCCAAATTTAACGGGCAACAGGAAAAATTAGCCGAGCTAAATGCTACAATCACAGAAATGTATACAGGTTATAAAGAAATTCTATTGTTTAATAAGCAGGAAAGTGCCATTGAACAATTTAAATCTATTAATGAAGAATTAAGAGACAATGCTTTTATGGCACAGTTTCTTTCGTCAATTATTTCTCCGTGTATTTCACTTGTTACATATATTATTATTGGGAGTATTGGTTTTATGGGTTGTATGAATGTCATAAAAGGAACGATGCTGGTAGGAGAATTACAAGCTTTCGTTCGCTATATATGGAATGTCAATGACCCAATATCCCAAGTTAGTCAATTATCTTCACAGGTGCAATCGGCTTTTGCAGCTATGTATAGAATTTTGACATTGTTAAATGAGCAAGAAGAATATGACATTAATGAATCAAAAGCTATATCAATCAATGAAAGCATTGATTTCCATGATTTATGTTTTGGATATAATGATACAGAAATTATTCATCATCTTAATTTACATATTAAAAGTGGACAAACAGTTGCAATAGTGGGACCAACAGGGAGTGGAAAAACAACATTAATTAGTCTATTATTACGTTTTTATGATTCTATTAGTGGTTCTATTATAATAGATAGTGTAGATATTAAGGATATACCTAGAGAAGATTTAAGAAAAATGTTTGGTTTTGCAAGAAACATGGTTATTTCATGGCAGTATTTATGAAAATATTCATTATGGTCGTTTAGACTCTTCTAAAGAAGAGGTATTGGCTGCTGCAAAAGATTCCTATGTTGATGCATTTATTCATACCTTGCCTCAAGGCTATGATACTATTATCAATGAAGAAGCTAACAAAATCTCTCAAGGAGAAAAACAACTTCTAACAATTGCTAGAACTATTTTAAAAAATCCTCAAATTCTTATATTAGATAAAGCCACTTCATCAGTGGATACACGATTGGAACAAATGCTGCAAAAAGGTATGAATAATGTATTGAAAAAATCGTACAAGCTTTGTTATAGCTCATCGTTTATCAACGATTAAAAATGCTGATCTTGTTGTTGTAATCCATAATGGCAAGCTTATCGAACAGGGAACCCATGAAGAACTCATGAACAAGAATGGTTTCTATACTCAGTTATACAATGCACAATTTCAGGATTGTTTGTAATAATTGAAGATATTTGTCATATAGTATATTGAGGTGGAATAATGAATAACATACGTGAAATATATACTAAGGCGATAGTGGCTAAAGGTAAAAAACTATCAAGAAATACGTATAATTTTACATTAACTCAATTACCTGATGAAATTCTAGGATGCTATGTGACCAATCATCATTATGAGCCATTGATTAAAAATCATAATCCAAAAATAAAAGGGACATTTGATATTCATGTTTGGTATAGTTATCACGATGCCAAGGATACGATTGTCGATAAATATCAAATATCTTACAATGATGATATGCAAGTCTCTAAAAAAGATAATCGTGACTACGAAGAAGATGATACTTTAAAAGCCAGATGTCTGCAAAGTCCTAAATGTTTATCATCATCTTTTGAAAAACAAGTGATTAGTATTGAAATTGAAAAAGAAATGTTATTAGAAATTAGTGGCGAAACATGTATTAAAGTTGAAGTCAAAAATGAAGACGAAATTTGGGATGATTTCTTAGATAAAGAAATCAATCCCAACTTCATCAAATAGATGTTGGTGAAATTAAAACTCATACTTGAATTATGCAAAAAATGGTAAAGAGTCGGATTCCTTACCATTTTTTAACTTTTTAAAGGGCTTATAACCTCGGTTAGTTATTTTTAATACATATTTATCTAACTACTTATAAAAAGTCCGGAGTTTGTTTCAAATTTTTTTAAATATCCATAATTTATGTTATAATAGTGAACGTATATTGAGGTGAGAAGATGAAAGAAAAATATTCGCCAATGATGATGCAATATTTAAAAATAAAAGAAGAAAATAAAGATTCTATAGTGATGTTTCGCTTAGGAGATTTCTATGAAATGTTTTTTGATGATGCTATTTTGGTATCTAAAGCTTTAGATTTAGCTTTGACAGGGAAAAATGCCGGTGCTAAAGAACGTGTTCCGATGTGTGGTGTTCCTTATCATTCAGTAAGTGGTTATATTCAAAGATTGATTGATTTAGGACATAAAGTAGCAATTGTGGAACAATTGAGTGAACCTGGTAAAAAAGGTATTGTTGAAAGAGGCGTTGTCCAAATTATTACGCCAGGAACAATTATGGATGATTCTTTGAATGAAAAAAGGAATAATTATATAGGAGCTTTAGGAGTATTTGATTTTAATTATACTTTAGCTTATTGTGATATTTCCACGGGCGAGTTTTATGTTGTAAACATTGATAAAAAAGAACACTTATTAAAGAATCAAATAGATTCTTTGGGACTCAAAGAAATCGTTGTCATGGACGAAAATATCACCTTTGATCATATGTTTGTATCTTATTATAGTAATGATAAATTTAATGATGCTTATAAAAAGCTCTTTGATAATATAACAGATTTAAAACAAATCAAAATATGTTCTTTATTATTAAATTATATGTTAGAAACACAAAAACGAGAATTAGGACATATTCAAGCAATTATAGAAGTCAATACAGAAGATTATATTTATATGGATTCTTATACTAAGAAATCTTTAGAACTAGTAAAAAGTCAAGATCATGAATATTATGGGACTCTACAATGGCTATTAGATGATACGAAGTCAGCAATGGGAGGAAGATTACTTAGACAATGGATTGAAAGGCCACTGGTTAATCAGGAAAAGATAGAAAAACGCATGGATATTATTCAAATATTCTTAGATAATTTTCTTGTTAGAGAAACGATTAAAGATATGATTAATGATATCTATGATCTAGAAAAACTTGCGGCTCGTATAGCTTTTGGTAATGTGAATGCGAGAGATTTGAAATGGATAGGGGCATCTTTAAAAGTCATACCAGAATTAAAGCATCAATTACTAGCTTTAAATCAAGCTTATACTAATGAATTAGCCCAGCAATTGGTCGATTTATCCCATATTACTTCACTTATTGATCAAGCGATTGTCGATAATCCACCATTAGTCATTAAAGAAGGTGGGATTATTAAAGATGGATATAATGAAGAATTGGATGAACTTCGCTATATTAAAGAAAATGGTAAACAATGGTTGAATGATTTTGAAGCTAAAGAAAGAGAAAGAACAGGTATTAAAGGTTTAAAAATAGGCTATAATCGTGTCTTTGGTTATTATATTGAAATTACTAAAAGTTACTTGCCTTTAGTAAAAGATGAATTTCAATATACCAGAAAACAAAGTATTTCCAATGCTGAAAGATTTATTACACCTGAACTTAAAGATATGGAAGCCAAAATATTAAGTGCCAATGATCGTGCTCAAGCTTTAGAATATGAATTATTTGTAAATATTAGAGAAACCATCAAAAAAGATGTACATCTTATCCAAGATGATGCTTCTGTTGTAGCACAAATAGATGTTTATAGATCATTGGCCTCTAAAGCAAGTCTTAACGGTTACGTTAGACCAACATTCAACTATGAACATAAAGTCGACATTGTCAATGGACGTCATGGTGTCATAGAACAAGCTATCTCTAGACAAAAATATGTACCTAATGATTTACGTATGGAAGATGAATCCATATTAATGATTACAGGACCTAATATGGGTGGTAAATCAACTTATATGCGTCAAATAGCTTTAACGGTTATTATGGCTCAAATTGGTTCATTTGTGCCTTGTGATAGTGCGAATTTACCTATCTTTGATCAAATCTTTACCCGTATTGGTGCCAGTGATGATTTAATAAGTGGACAATCCACATTTATGGTAGAAATGATTGAAGCCAACAATGCATTAAGATATGCAACCCAAGATTCACTCATTATCTTTGATGAAATTGGACGTGGTACAGCCACATTTGATGGTATGGCCATTGCCCAATCTATGATTGAATACATAGCTAGCAAAATCAAATGTATCACTTTGTTTTCAACGCATTATCATGAACTCACTATGATGGATCCATCTTTCCATATTCAAAATGTTCATGCTAGCGCTGAAATTGAAAATGAACAAATCGTCTTCTTATATAAAATCAGGCCAGGACGTAGTCAACGTTCCTATGGTATCAATGTTGCTAAACTTGCAAAGTTACCACAGGAAGTCATTGATCGTTCTAAGGTGATACTCAATGATTTAGAAAACAATACGATTGAAAAAACTATTAGTGAAACAAAGGAAGTCGAATATATAGAAAAAGAAAGTGCAGTAGAAAAAGCTTTGGCTCATATTGATCCAATGACTCTATCCCCAATTGATGCACTCAGTACTTTAATAGAACTCAAAAAATTATTATAGGAGGTTTTCATGGCTAAAATTAGACAATTAGATGATCATCTTATTAATAAAATAGCAGCTGGAGAAGTTGTCGAAAGACCGGCCAATGTTATTAAAGAATTGGTAGAAAATGCGATTGATGCTCATGCTTCTAGGATTGAAATAGAAATTATTGAAGGTGGCTTTCAAAGTATGAAAGTTACTGATAATGGTGATGGGATGGAAAGCGTTGATGCTAGGCTTTGTTTTATGCGTCATGCTACCAGTAAGATTAAAGATGATAATGATTTATTTAATATTATGACGCTTGGTTTTCGTGGTGAAGCCATTCCTTCGATTGCCTCTGTGAGTCATTTCAATTTACAAACTTCTATTGGTAATAAAGCTATTCAGATAGATTATGAATTCGGTAAATTCATAGATGAAAAAACTTCTGATTATCCTAAAGGAACAACCATTACTGTGACTAAACTCTTTCAAAACGTACCAGCAAGACTTAAATATCTCAAATCAGTCAATAGTGAATTCTCACAAATTCAAAGAGTCATAGAACGTATAGCTTTGGCTTATCCTGATATTGCCTTTAGGCTATATCATAATGAACGACAAATATTTCAAACCAATGGTCAGGACAATTTATTAGAAGTTATCGCCAGCATGTATGGTATAGCTACTGCTAAAAATATGTTACCAGTACACATTGAAAATGATGAATTTATCATTGATGGCTATATTTCTAAAATCGATACCAATAGAGCAACGAAAGCGAATATTATAACACTTGTTAATCATCGTTATGTGAAAAATTATATGAGTATTGATGCTATAAATAGTGCATATCGTGCTTATTTGGCAGATAATCGTTATCCAATAGCTATTGTGAATATTCAGGTTGATCCTTATTTGGTAGATGTTAATGTGCATCCTTCTAAATTAGAGGTAAGATTTTCTAAAGAATATGAACTTAAAACATTAATAGAACAAGGTATAGCAGACGCCTTAAAACAAGTTAATCTAACATATCAACAAAAAAATAAAGAAACGGAAAAAGAAAAAACAAAGGCTGAACAATTATCATTTGTATTAGAAGAAACACAACCTTTAGAAATCATTCAACCTCAACCAACTCAACATATCATTAAAGAAGAAACAAAACCTTATAGTGAAACAATCTCTATTGAAAAAATAGATACTTATCAATCTGAAAAACAAGTGGAAACACTTAAACCAATCAAAGAAAAAATCTATGCGAAGGCACAAATCCATGGAACATATATGATTGGTGAAAACGAAAAAGGCATGTATTTATGTGATCAACATGCCGCTCAAGAAAGAATCAATTATGAATATTATAAAGAAAAATATTCTCATCTTGATTTAACTATGCAACCCCTTATTGTGCCACTAAAACTAGAATATCCATTAAGTGATTTTATGCTTATTGAAGAAAGAAAAGACTTATTAGAACAAGTTGGTATTCATTTGGAGGTTTTTGGTGAACATGGTTATATTGTTAGAAGTTTACCTCTATGGATGAAAAATATTGATGAAAATATTTTTGTGGATGAAATGATACAGGAAGTTCTTCATAAAAATAGCTTGGATGTTGTGGCTATGCAGGAATATGCGATTGCTACGCTTAGTTGTAAAGCTTCAGTTAAAGGAAATACATACCTAACAATGAATGATATGCAAACAATATTTGATAATTTGATGCGTTGTGATAATCCTTATGTTTGTCCTCATGGTAGACCTACATTGATATTTTATAGTGACTATGAATTAGAAAAATTATTTAAGAGGGTGATTTAAATGAGAAAAAGTTTTGGAGATTTATTGATTGAATTTGTATTAGGAGCAGCAGTTATACTTATTGTTTCTTATATGTTTCCAGGTGTCTATGTGAAAAACTTTACTGTAGCATTTTTGATAGCAGTGATATTAGCAGTATTAAATACCTTTGTGAAACCAATACTTACAATTATTGCATTACCTTTTACAATTTTGACACTAGGTTTGTTTCAACTGATTATTAATGGTTTTGTACTATCCTTAGCTGAAATTATTTTAGCACCTGATTTTTATATTTCATCGTTCTCACTTACAATTATTATATCTTTGGTGATTTCATTATTATATAGTATTTTAGGTATAGGAAATCTCAATGAATAAAGTATTGGTTATAATAGGACCTACTAGCGTTGGTAAAACGAAAATGGGTGTTGAACTTGCAAAGGCATTGAATGGTGAAGTTATTAGTGGTGATTCTATGCAAATCTATATGCATATGGATATTGGTACAGCTAAAGTAACTGTGGATGAAATGGAAGGTATTACGCATCATTTGATTGGTATTAAGGAACCTACAGAATCTTTTAGTGTCAAAGATTTTCAGGATGAAGTCAGGTCAAAGATTAATGATATCACTGCTAGAGGTAAACTTCCTATTATTGTTGGTGGTACAGGTTTATATATCAAGGGTGCACTTTATGACTATACGTTTTCTGAAACTGAGACAAAACATGAAGAATATAAGGAAAAATTCAAAGATTATAGCAATGAACAACTTCATGACTATTTGAAATCATTTGATGAAAAATCAGCCTCAGAACTCCATCCTAATAATCGTCAACGTATTTTACGTGCAATTGAAATTTATGAAACTACAGGGACAACTAAAAGTGCTATTCATGCTACTCAACAACATATATGCTTATATGATGCTTTATTTATTGGCTTAACCCTTGATCGTGACACATTATATGAGCGTATTAACAAGCGTGTAGATATCATGGTAGAAAATGGTTTAGAAGAAGAGGTTACTTCTTTATATCAACAAGGTTTAACTAAAGATTGTCAAAGTATGAAGGCGATAGGTTATAAAGAATGGTTTGATTATTTTGAGCACAATCAATCTAAAAACGAGGTTATTGAACTCATCAAACAACATTCACGTCAATATGCTAAAAGACAATATACATGGTTTAAAAATCAATTTGATGTCCATTGGTATAATGTCAATCTCAATAATTTTAACGAAACACTGCAAGCAGTACTAAGGGATGTTATTTGAACATCCCTTCATAATTTCTTCTAATTTTGCATAAGATAAGATGTATGATAGAAAGGAAGAGATAGATGAAAAGTAATCTTAAAATTGTTTTGAAGATTATTCTTATGATCATGATTATTTTGAATATTCCAGTGCAAAAAGTTATTACTGAAACAACTGCTAGTGAAAGTGAAGAAGTTTCAGCGCAAAGTAATGGTTAATCTATCTATATTTATAACACTCACCAAAGCGAAAAATATGCAACAAACTCAGTTAAGGAAGGGAGCCAATATCTTATGCAATTATTACAACAAAAAGGTTATAGTGTCGATTATGAAACAACAGATTTTGAATTATATAAAGCCAACAATAACATTGATTATTCATATTCGTATACTGTATCAAAAAAGTATTTGAGTATAGCATTATCTAATCACGGAAACTATGATTTGGTTATAGATTTTTATCGTGATTCCATTGATAAATCATTATCAACATTAACTATAGATAATAAAAGTTATGCCAAACTTATGTTTGTAGTTGGTCAGGGTAGTGATAATTATGAGGCAGTCAATACGAGATGTGAAACATTATCAGATATGTTAAATAGTAAAGTAGAGGGGCTATGTCGAGGAGTTTATTTAAAGAAAAATGATTATAACCAAGGAGTAACAGATAATATGTTATTGATTGAAGTAGGAGCTAATGAAAACACATATGAAGAAGTTCAAAATTCTTTACAAATATTTGCATCTGTCATAGATGAATATTTAAAATCATGAAACAATTCTTTGTTAATTTAGGATTGGTTATATTTCTTATGTGTTTATTAACTGTCTTTTTTGGTGATCATCAAGTATCAAAGACAATGTTTCAAAGAAGAATTGATGCTTTTGAAGAAAGCACGACTATTTCATCATCTTATATTACTGTTGCTGATACTTCTGATAACAATGTATCTTTATTTGTTGGTGTTATGAGTGAATATTGTGTTTATATTATTGAATTTATTGGAGAATTATTTTCTAATTTTATAAGTCTCTTTTTATAGCAAGGATCAATCCTTGCTTTTTCGTTAATTATAATTATGATATAATGGTCAAAAGGGGAGAGATACTATGTTTGAAAATGATAACACTTTAATGATTAAAGCATTAAATGATATGCTTGAAAGAAACTATGACAAAGCTGAAAAAAGATTTAAAAAACTTGCTAGAAAGAATAATGCTCAAGCATTGTATTGGTTAGGTGAAATTTATTCGAGTAAGGATTATCGTTATTATAACGTAGCTCAAGCTTTATCATACTTTGAAAAAGCTGCTCAATTAGGTTATGTTTTAGCTATGAGTAAAGCAGGTAACTTGTATTTTAATAATGATTATCAAAAAGCTATTTATTATTATCAATTGGGTGCTAATAATAATGATACCTATTGTCTAAGTAGAATGGGTTATAGTGTTGCTAATTTTTCATGATTATAGTAAGGCTAATCAATATTTTATGCAAGCATTAACAGAAATCAATCATCATCATAATATGTTAACTGATGTGAGAACGGCTGATTTGTACTTTCACATTGGTTATAATTATGAATATGGTAATAGTTTTGAACAAAATATTGAAAAAGCATTGGATTATTTATTAGATGCTGCCCATCTTAATCATAATCATGCTATGTGTATTTTAGCGAAAGATCTAGAGGCTGCCGATATGTTTGATAAAGCTAATCAATGGTATATCAAAGCTATTGCTGAAGTAGAAAATAATAATAACCGTCTTACTGATAATCAGACAGGTGTCATCTATACTAATTTGGCAATTAATTATATATTAGGTAGAGGTATTGAAAAAAATACGGTTAGAGCTTATGAATTATTAAAAAAAGACCAATCTTACGGTGATAAAGATGCTTTAGAAATTTTTAATAAATACTTTGATGATAATGGAAAATATTTAGGTTACGAAGAAGACAGTGAAGAAACATTTAGAGAATACGAAAGAAAAGCTCAACAAGGTAATCTAGAAGCGTTGGATTATATGGGTGACTATTATAGACGACATGATAATGAACAGCAAGCTAGATATTGGTATAAAAGATCAGCGGATAGAAAAGATAACTATGCAATGTATCAATTAGGTCTTATGGATTTTGGCAAGGAAAATAGTGAATCCCGTCATTGGTTTGTTAAAGCTAAGCAAGAACTTGATAAAGGCAATAATATGATTAAAAAAGATAAAGATTTAGGTAATTTTTACTTTATATTAGCTATGTATTTTCATCAGGCGGCCACTTCAGGTGATGACAAAAATAAAAAATGGACAGTAGAATATTATACAAAATCTTCTAATTTGAATAATGTAGCATCTATGAATAGTTTGGGTGAACTTTATTATAAAGGTGACTGTGTAGCCCAAAATTATAATACTGCTGTCAATTGGTTTCAAAAAGCTGCAAATAAAGGAAATGCCGATGCTCTTGCTCATTTAGGATATTGTTATAAGTGGGGCTTAGGTGTTTCTAAAAGATTTGCATAAAGCTTATGATTTATTTAAGCAGGCTATTGATAAAGATGATAATTTATTCTTTTTGATTGATTATGAAACTTCAGGTTATTTATATAATAATTTGGGTTATAACTATTACAATGGAGATGGTATTGAAAAAGATGATGAAAAAGCTTTTCAGTGCTTGAAAAAATCTGCTAATGTCTATGGTAATGAGTATGGTATGGTCCATCTTGCTCAAATGTATCTAGATGCTAATCATATATTGCCAGATACAGTAGATTACAATCTTGCAGCATATAGTATGGCAAATGATTATTTATATCCAAATCATAAAACGGCTTTTGAGTTATTAGAAAAAGCTGCTGATAAAGGATACATGTATGCTATTAATCTTTTGGGTTATTATTATCGCAATGGAAAGTATTGTATGCAAAATTATAAGAAGGCTTTTGAATGCTTTGAAAAATCAGCTAAAAATAATAATGCTTATGGTATGTATCAATTAGGACTCATGTATGATTTTGGGGAATACAAGGAAAAAAATTCATCCATTGCTAATGATTTGTATATGAAAGCTGTAGAAAAGGTAGAAAAAGGTGATCATAACTTAAGTGATGTTGATTTAGGTATCTTATATAATAATCTTGGTAATAATTATCGTCAGGGTGATGGGATTGGACAATACTATAGCAGAGCTTTAGAATTGCTTACAAAAGCAGTTCAATATGATAAAAAATATGCAGCTCGTAATTTAGGCCATATGTATTATTATGGTCAAGGTATAGATATTGATTATGATAAGGCTATGGAACTTTATGAACAAGCTGCTAATGCTGGAAATGTCAAGGCGATGAATGATCTTGGTTTTTATCTCAAAAAAGGTCAACATATTGAAAAAGATCTAAAAAAAGCATTTGAATGGTTTAGCAAGTCAGCTAAGCTCAATTCATCATATGCTATGTTCCAATTAGGTATTATGTATGGTTCTGGTCAGTATGTCGAAAAAGATTATCAACAATCCAATAACTATTATCAAAAAGCCATTGATAATCTTTCTCAAAATAATGATATGGGTGGTAAAAATAATACTGGTATTTTATATAAAAATTTAGCCTTACATCATTATGAGGGAAAAGGTACCACTCAAAATTATCAAAAAGCCTATGAACTATTCTTAAAAGCTGAAAGCTATGGAAATAGTGTTGCTATGTATCATTTGGGATTAATGTATACTATAGAATGTCATAAAATATAATGTAAAAAACAAGAAATCTAGTCAAAATAAAT